>SLDF01000014.1 GCA_007125435.1 Saprospiraceae bacterium | reverse complement strand
TTTGAAATGTACCCGGGTAATACTAGTCAAATAGTCTTATTTTAGCACCAAATATTAATGAGATGAAGTTTGGACAATGCGATGTGCCAGAGCTAGTTGATTTCACTTTGAGACCTTACAATGAGGATGATACAGCTATTCTAAATGCCAAAGCACACAAAGGTCCACTTAAGCTATATACTGGTAGCACCTCATGGATCAATAAAGAGTGGAAAGGGAGCATATACCCTCAGCGGTTTAAAGCAGCTGATAGTCTCGATTACTACGGTAAGCAGTTCAATGCCATTGAGCTCAATACAACGCATTATAGAATACCCACCGATGAACTCGTAAAAAAATGGATAAGTAAAGTACCGTCTGATTTTAAGTTTTGCCCTAAAGCTCCTCAGTCTATCAGTCATCGCAAAGATCTTGGGCTGAATAGTGGGGCTTTCCATGAATTTATGAATATCCTACCGTTTTTTGCTGGTCATTTAGGCTGTACCTTTATCCAATGTCCTACATACTTTAACGCAACGCACTTACCGCTGATAGAGCAGCTCATCACCAATCTATCTGAACCTTTTTCCTTTGCTATCGAATTGAGAGATGAGTCATTTTACAGTAAATCACTCAGTCAAACCATCAAGGAACACCTCATCAATAAGAAAGTATCATGGGTAGTCACAGATACAGCCGGCAGAAGAGATATTGTGCACAATCATATCACTTCTGATTTTTTGTTCGTTAGATTTGTTGCATGTGGAGTCATAGAGATAGACCAAAAAAGGCTAGATGAATGGATAAACCGTATACTTTTACTGCGAGAAAAAGGGATGGGTTCTATTTATTTCTTTTTTCATGACCCTGACCATTACACTCGTGCCGAAATGGCAATATATTTGCACAGACAGCTAATAGATCAGAAAGACATACAATTCAGAGGACCCAATCTTAATCAGTACAATGGACAACAAACCAAGCTCTTCTAAACCGAAGCCTACAGAACAAAAGTATCCATATATCCATAGGGATATCAGTTGGCTCAGTTTTAATTACAGGGTTTTACAAGAGGCTAAAGATGCATCCGTACCACTATTAGAGCAAATAAAGTTCTTAGCCATTTATTCATCTAACCTCGATGAGTTTTTCAGAGTCAGGGTTGGTAATTTAAAAAATCTGGTTCGACTTGGGAAGAAGACGCAAAAGGAATTAGATTTTCAGCCCAGACAGGTTTTGAGACAAGTCTTATCTATTGTTAATAAGCAACAGATCGAATTCAGCAATATATTTGAAAATCAAATCATACCGGAACTAAAAAAACACAACATTTCCCTGCTCAGAAGACTAGATCTTAATGAGGAGCAGAGAGCCTACGTAGAGGATTACTTCAAGGACAATATGCTCCCTTTCGTTCAGCCTGTATTGATGGTACCTGATATGATTCGCATATTCCTCAATAATGCAGCTCTTTACCTTACTATTGTCCTAAAACCTATGGGAAAGCCTGCAGCCAAAGAACAATATGCTGTAGTAAAAATCCCTTCTGATCATTTGCCGCGATTTATTCAACTGCCTTCAGCATATAATAAATATCATATTATCATGCTCGACGATATAGTCAGACACAATGTCTCTATTCTCTTTCCGGGTTATGATATTCTGGACACCTATTCTATAAAGCTGACAAGGGATGCTGAGCTTTACATAGAGGATGAGTTTTCTGGTGATCTAATTGAAAAAATAAAAAATAGCCTAAGCAAAAGAGATGTTGGCTCTGCATCCAGACTGGTCTACGATAAAGAAATGCCTAAGAGTCTGCTTGCGTTTTTGCAGACCATGTTTGAGTTAGAGCCATTAGACCTACTACCCGAAGGCAGATATCACAACAATTTTGACTTCTTCAAGTTTCCCGACTTTGGACTCAAACATCTGAAATATAATCCCCTGCCGCCGCTTAAATACAACGCACTTGAAAATGTCAATGATTTCTTCGAGGCATTGAGAAATAAGGATCACCTTTTGATATTCCCATACCAAAGGTATGAATCAGTAATTCGATTTTTCGAAGAGGCCTCTAAAGACCCATATGTCACGCATATCAAGCTTATACAGTATAGAGTCGCCAAAGAGTCCAGAATAATGGAGGCTTTGATGGAGGCTGTGGAGGCTGGGAAAAATGTGTCTGTATTCATTGAAGTAAAGGCAAGATTTGACGAAGAAGCCAATCTGGAATGGGGAGAAAAGTTGCAAAAAGCCGGCGTAAGAGTCCACTACAGTTTCCCGGGATTGAAAGTCCATTCCAAACTAGGTCTAGTGAGGAGAATGGAAAATGGTCAAGCAAGATTATATACCTACCTTAGTACAGGAAATTTCAATGAAGATACAGCAAAAATATATTCAGACGTTGGTTTTTTCACAACAGACAAAAGCCTTACTAAAGAAGTCGCCAGTATTTTCACATATCTCGAAACAGCACAAAAGCCAGATATTCATTTCGATCATCTGTTAGTCGGCCAATTTAACCTTAGAGATCGATTAAAGGCACTCATCGAACATGAGATTATCAATGCCCAAAAAGGAAAGCCAGCTAAAATCATCCTTAAGATTAATAGCCTTCAAGATAAGGAGATGATCGACTACTTATATAAGGCCAGTCAAGCCGGCGTTGAAATCAAATTGATCGTCAGAGGTATTTGTTGTTTAGTACCCGGCATCAAAGGTGTCAGCGACAACATAGAAATTATAAGTATTGTAGATCGCTTTTTGGAACATGCAAGGATTTTCTATTTTCACCATTCCGGCGAAGACTTATTATACCTATCCAGTGCAGACTGGATGGTCAGAAATCTCAGCTATAGAGTTGAAACCACCTTCCCCATTCACGATGTAAGTATCAAAAAAGAAATCCTCAACATCATTAATCTACAGCTCAATGACAATGTGAAAGCCAGGATCATAGACGCCAACCATAGTAATAAGTACAGGAAAAATAACCACTACCTCGTCATTCGATCACAGACCGAAAGCTATTATTATCTCAAGAGAAGAGAAGAAACCAATATTGATGTGTAGGTAAATAAAGCGTTGACTATGTATTAGAGTACCTTCGCTTATTCCCCTTTCTATGTCCGGTTTTTTTGCCGCTACCTTTATACTTCTTGTTGAACACTGACTTGGATCTATTCGACTTCCCCTTCTTTACTCCGGATTTAGCTCTGGGTTCTGGTGGCAAGGATGCAGTAGACATCTGTGATTTAGGCATCATTAAAGCCAGCAAGCCTGCAGCTAGCTGTCTGTTAGAAACACCCTTTACAAAAAACTCATCTATAATATCATAGTAGACATTATCCATACCTTCTTCCATCCTGGACTTTAGGTCTGCGAGTAGTTTATCTTTTTGCAAGCGAAAGATGTCTTTGCTAGTCGGAGGATTGACCATGGATAACTTTGTCTTAGCATAATGCTCAATTTGTTTGACCCTGGATTTATCATGGGAGCCTCCTATGAGACTTATAGCCACACCTGTGCGGTTGGCACGTCCAGTTCTACCTATCCTATGGACATAATATTCTGGATCCATTGGTATATCGTAGTTGATAACGAGGTCAATGTCAGAGATATCAATACCTCTTGCAGCTACATCTGTAGCCACTAAGACACCAGTTCCGGATTGCTTGAACTTTTCTAATGCCCGGTTTCTTTGATTTTGGTTTAGATCACCATGAATACCCTCTGCTTGCAAGCCTTCGGCAGACAGAAGCTTTGCCACTTCATCCACTCTTGCTTTAGTATTACAAAACACAAGACTAAGTCTTGCAGGATAAGCTTTGACCAGATCCATGACCACACTTAGCTTATTAAGCCCTCTTACATTCACAGCAAGTTGTTCTATCTTATCTGATGTAATATCTTGTGAGGTCACATTGATATGCTGAGGTGAAGATTGAAACTTAGACGCCAATTCTTTAATAGCTTTCGGCATGGTTGCAGAAAAAAGTACCGTCTGACGATCTTCATTTGTCTGTGACAAGATCATTTCTATGTCTTCTCTGAAACCCATGCTCAGCATCTCATCAGCTTCATCTAATACGACGAATTTTGTCTGATCTATCTTACATGTACCTCTGTTTATATGATCGATTAATCTTCCCGGTGTACCAACAATAATATGGACACCTTTCTTTAAAATTCTTATTTGGTTCTGTATGGGCGCACCGCCATACACCGCCAGGATATTTATACCCTTTACAAAATGCGACAGCTTTTCAAGTTCTGATGCAACTTGAATAGCAAGCTCTCTAGTAGGACACATGACTAAGCCCTGTGTCGACCTGTTACTTGGATCTACAAATTGTAATAACGGTATACCAAAGGCAGCAGTCTTACCGGTTCCGGTCTCTGCCTGTCCTATAATATCACCTCCTTTTAAAAGTACTGGAATGGTTTGTTGTTGAATGGGCGTAGGTGTTACAAAGCCCATCTTGTTTAATCCTTCGGAAATTGGAGACTTTAGCGAAAAGTCTGAAAATAAAATATCACTCATCTAATTATCTGAATACAAAAAAGAAAAAAAGCCTGCAGCTCATTCGACTGCAGGCATACCAAAAATCATTATCGTCTATTAAGTGAATACATTACAATAATTAATATTGCCGTTGTACTCTATTTTGATAGCTTAATAATCTCTACGTGGACCGCGATTGTTAAATCTTCCACCTCTATCACCACCATTGTTTCTTGGTCTGGCTTCGTTGACAACTAGATTACGTGTCTTGAATTCTGACTGATTGAGTTCTTCAATCGCATTTTTTGCATCATCGTCGTTTTCCATTTCGATAAATGCAAATCCTCTTGAACGCCCAGTGTCTCTGTCTGTCATTATTTTTACAGAGTTAACGTCACCATAGTTAGCAAATAAATTGCCTAACTCATCTTCGCTGGTTTGGTAATTTAAATTACCTACATAAATATTCATGTTCTGAATGTTATAAAAATTAAATAAAAAAAATACAAATTGAAAATGCTACCCGAAAGTAACCCTGAAATGAAAAGTAAAAAGAACAATCAGAACAGAGAGAATCTTATTGAGTGCTTAATTCGACACAAAGATAAAACTACTATTTTAAATAACAATAAAAACGCAATAATTATTTCATAAATTAAGATATGATTAACCCTGAAATAACACTTGATATATATTGCGAGCTATTATAATATATCAACATAGGTGCTATTATTGTCATTTGTATACTACTATCTAGCAAATTCTTTCAAATAATTTCAGTCCATGACACAATTTGTAAAGTAAGTCACCACTGGACTAGATCTTCTTATATGTCTGTAATGTACTTTATCCTTACATTCTACCTTTCAGCATAAAGTTCCAATATAAATATGGCAAAGCATACTTCTTTAAAAGCCACATACTATATTGCTCTTTTGCCGTATCTATAATCCTGGAGATCAACGGATCACTATCGCGCACATTGTTATACTTAAACTCTGCCAGCACCATAGATCCATAGCCTGTCACCAGTGGACAGCTGGAGTAGCCTTCATAAGACAAATCCCCCACAACGTTTGTCTTGATCATATGGAGAATATTATCAACAACAACTGGAGTCTGTTTTCTTATTGCTGCGCCGGTTTTAGCAGTTGGCAATGCAGCAACATCTCCAAGTGAAAACACATTGGGATATCTCTTATGCTGAAGCGAATTTACATCCACCTCTACCCAGCCTTTACTTGGCCCCTCTTCGTAAGCTAACTTTGACGAGCTAATAAAATCCGGTGGGCCTTGCGGAGGAGCTAAGTGGAGCATATCAAATTTTATCCTTATTGTCGATGAGCCTACAATCTCTTCATCCAAACGTTGATCAGCCTGAATGGCACATCCTGACTCCTCCGCTTTTGTGTATTCAAAAACAATCTCTTGGTTCTTCCCATCGATCTCGATAGGCTTGTAAAAGCTTTTAAATATAATATCCCGTTCGACCAGTATATGATTTAATGTCTTTGCAAAATCCTTCACGCCAAAGATGACTGAGCCGGGAGTAGCGAATATTACATCCGTTTTGTCCCGTATGCCTTGCTTCCGAAAATAATGCTCTGCCATATACATGATTTTCTGTGGTGCGCCTCCACATTTTATAGGCGTAGCAGGCTGCGTAAAAACAGCTCGACCGCCTTTAAAATTCTTAAGAACTTCCCACGTATGCTTAGGATCCGTGTAATTACTGCATACCACACCCTTATCCATAGCCTCAGGCAACCCCTTCAGTAGCTCTGGTTTATTCACTATGCCTGTAGCGACTATGAGATAGTCATATTCTATGGTACCATTTGTACCGGACTCTACAGTATTATTGTCGGGGTTGATAGCTGTGGCATAATCTTTTATCCATTTGACGCCATTAGGTATATATCGCTCTTGCTTCCTTACCGTTTTATCATAATCGTAAGTACCCGCACCCACTAATGTCCATGCTGGCTGATAATAATGATGCTCAGATGGCTCCAATATAGCGATATCAAGTTCGCTGTCTTTTCTTTTTAGCTGAGCTGCGGTCATTATGCCTGCCGTACCTCCTCCTATGATTAGTATTTTATGGTGTCTCATTATTTTACTGTTTTATTCGGTCTTTAACTCCCATAAAGGTAAGCCCTTTCATTTCTATTATTTGTGACTAAAATCACTTAGTGAGGATGAGCAGGCTCATATTTTTGCACCATTGAATAGAATTAGTCAAAACATCATTGGCATAATTCGGGTTAAAAATTAAATCAATATTTTATATTTACGACACATATCAACACAACTATCTCACATGATCGATATCCAAACCATCAAAAAGTCAATTCCCGATCTTTCTGACCTCACATTACTCGAGGAGTTGTCCTCTAAGGGGCAGATTCATACATTTGAAGAGGGAGACATCCTCATGGAACCCGGGCAATATATAAAAACCGTCCCCCTGGTGCTGGATGGTTCTATAAAGATCATTCGATCTGATGAAGATGGAAAAGAAATATTTCTCTATTACCTCGATCGCGGTGACACATGCGCCATTTCATTGACATGCTGCAGCGCCTATAAGCCTAGCGCCATCAAAGCCGTAGCTGAAGAACCAACAACCATCATTGCAATCCCTGTCAACCTTCATGAAAAATGGACAAATGACTTCCGCCAATGGAAAGAGTTTGTTTCTAAAACCTACCAAAATAGATTCGAAGAACTTCTCAAGTCTATAGACGAAGTAGCATTCAAAAAAATGGATGAGCGGCTGATGAATTACCTTGCCATCAAGGCACGCCAGCTAGAGACTAAAGAAGTCAATATTACACATAGCGATATAGCAAGAGAGCTGGGTACTTCGCGCGAGGTCATTTCCCGTCTCCTCAAGCAGCTTGAAAATAAGGGCGCAGTAACACTCGGCCGCAACCGCATAACGCTTGAAGCGGACTATGAAGATGTTTTTTGATTTTTGATTTTTGGGCGTCTCCCCCACCCCATTTATGTTGTAATAGGGTTTTATTCTACCTTTCTGATAAAGATGTATACATTGCAGATTTTCGGCAAGTGGGGGTCGGGCTCCTCCGGGGTTCCGTATAGCTCATACTTCGCTATACCGTCGGCTGCCGCCGCCGCCCTCCATATCCCTGACGCAATCAGCCCCGGTCTATTGATCATTATTTGAGAATAAAAGCTGTTTTTAAAAATAAATGTAGAGCTCTATTTGACCCAGCCCGGTCAAAGTCAGGTTCATACCACATTGTCGTTCTTACCGGTCTTGCATCAGCGATGTGAAGTGATCAAGAGCGATAGCGAGTGAGTCCGTAGGACCGAGTGAATAGCGAGTCACGAAACGTAGCGACCCGACGACGACAGGAGGAGGGTGATGCCCAAAGCGATTTAATAAACTGCACCCACCAAAGTCAAGCATAGCCTGGCTAGAAACCATAAAACAAAATGAATTGAATACATACTTATCATAATTCTATATGGTGAGCAGATCTGCGTCATAAAGGCTTTATCTATGATCTGACAAACTGTACATCTGGCATATCCACCCATCGCGTTCGAGATGTGCTATTAGATGAAAACCCTGAAGCTTGTAAATATACTCTATCTCCTTTCGATATGAAGCCAGTACACCTGATAATAACACTCGCCCATCATCATACAACAGTGCCTTTATGGACTCAGCATATACATCTAATACATCCAATTGAATATTGGCCAACACCACGTTAACCTTTAGCCCGCTCTTGACATATGATGTGATGGACTGAAGTGAGAATTCTACATTTGAAACATGATTGAGTTCGGCATTCTCATAACTGTTTTCAATAGCCCAATCGTCGACGTCATTGCCTATCACTTTTTGTGCACCCATAAGAGAAGCCATGACGGCCAGGATTCCGGTACCACATCCAAAATCGAAGACTGCCTTTCCCTCTAGCTCCAGCCTGTCCATGAGCTTTATCATCATATAAGTGGTAGCATGATGCCCTGTACCAAAGGCCATCCTTGGCTGGATAAGTATATCATATTTAAAGCCGGGCTGTGTTGGATGAAAAACAGCTCTTATCCTTGCTAAAGTATCTATCTCTACGGGTTCAAACCGAGACTCCCATGCCGTATTCCAGTTGATGCTATCCAGAGTTTTAATCTGTAAAACACTGCTGACACCATTTAATACATCTTCCAGGTTTGCTTTCAGTTCTTCTGACCACTTACTACTTGGGATAAAAGCACTGACAATCTTGCCCTCAGACTCAGAAAATGACTCGAAGGGAAGCGTGCTAAGTAGAGCAATGATAATTTCATTGTTTTCTTCAGAATCACTGGACAAGTCAATCTGATGATAAGGCTCCATTTAAGTGTTTGTTTTTGATATTTTAAAGGCTTGTAGTGTATTCACAATTAATGCCATTACTGTCATAGGACCAACGCCGCCCGGTACTGGAGTAATGGCCCCCGCTACCTGTGACACCCCTTCGAAGTCAACGTCACCCACCAATCTATACCCTCTTTTTTTTGATGGGTCATCCTTCTTGTTTATACCTACGTCGATGATGCATGCTCCGGGTTTTATCCAGTCTTTCTTAACAAACTCTGAAATGCCCAATGCTGCTATCACAATATCTGCGGTCCTGACTATGTCTTCAAGCCCTTTTGTCTTGCTGTGTGTCAGAGTAACTGTAGCATCTCCCGGATATCCCCTTCTACTCAATAGAATGGAAATAGGCGTGCCGACAATATGGCTTCGTCCAAGTACAACACAATGCTTGCCGGAAGTCTCGATGCCATACCTCTCCAACAACATCAATATCCCGTATGGCGTGGCCGGCTTATAGCAAGGCAGTCCCAGTGTCATCCTACCTATATTCTGAGGGTGGAAGCCATCAACGTCTTTTTGGGGATCTATAGCCAGTAATATTTTATCGGCATCAATATGCCTGGGCAGAGGTAGCTGTACAATAAAACCATCTAGTTCATCATCATTATTTAAGTCCTGGATGATATCCAGTACCTCCAGCTCAGAAATATCCTCAGGCTTTTGAATCAGAGTAGATCTAAAGCCTACTTTCTCACAAAGCTTTATCTTATTACCGACATAGGATCGACTTGCCGGATTGTCACCAATGAGCAGAGCCGCCAAATGAGGTGGTCTGTGCCCTGCTTCAGTGAGTTGATTAACTTCTTCTGCGATTTCACTTGCAATAGTCTGTGATAATTCCTTTCCGTTTAGTAATGTCATGTATGATTCTATTCTTTTCTATTTTGTAGATTAATTCTGCTCGCCTACCTTGACTTTTGCCTGATCAATTTTATACTGGACATATCCTTTGATCATGTCTAGTCCCCTTTCAAAGTTTCGATTATTATTGATGACGATATCGGCTTCATGAATGAATGGCTTGATGTAATTCTCGTATGAGGGCAACACATGATTTTCATATCTGTAAAGAACATCCTCTAGTGGGTAGTTTCTCTCCAGCTGATCTCGCTTAATACGTCTGATCACCTTCAGGTTTTCTTTTGCATAGATGAATACTTTGAGATCAATTAAATTGCGAATGGCCTCATCATAGAAAACAAAAAGTCCTTCTATAATGATGACGGGAGCGGGATAATACTCAATGATATCAGCATCTTTTTCTTCATTATTAAAGGTATACTCTTCCTTTCTAACGATCTCACCTTTAATCACCCGCTTTAGATCACGCACAAATTGTTGATGATCTATAGCAAATGGCAGGTCAAAATTCTTGATACCGATGTCATCAGACTTTTGTTGCTCACGCGGTCTGTAGTATTCATCTTGAGAAATGATGCAGATTTCACGATCTTTGAAGTTGTCCCTTAATCGTCTTATAAAGGTAGTTTTTCCGGATCCACTACCTCCGGTGATTCCAATGATAAAAGGTCGATACATGAGTATTGGGATAACTTTGTTTAAGCAAAATTAAGAATCATTGGAATTAAAGTATACAATTTGAATAAAAAGAAGTAATAATTTTCATTTATTGCACCTCTAAAGGACTTGTTAACTGTATGGAGATTATGATAGATATCATTAGAGGAATGACTGGGATGGTTTTTCTTCTTTTGATTTGTTTTGCTTTTAGTCACGACCGCAAAGCCATAAATTGGAAACTTGTCGGTGTAGGTCTCGCCGCACAGTTTGTATTAATGATCTTAATTTTAAAGGTGCCATTTGTCAACAAATTGTTTGATGGAGTGGCGCGGTTTTTCCAGAAAATCCTGGAGTTTTCAGAAGCTGGCGCCAAGTTTCTATTTGGCAATATAGTTACAGATTTAGACTCATTTGGATACATATTTGCTTTTCAGGTTTTACCTACTATAGTTTTCTTTTCAGCATTCACTGCCATTTTATATTATTTTGGGATATTGCAGAAAGTCATCTATGTGTTTGCATGGATCATGACCAAGACAATGGGTCTGAGTGGTCCCGAGTCTTTGGCAGCCGCAGCTAATATATTCATAGGTCAGACAGAAGCGCCATTAGTCGTCAAACCCTATTTGGAAAACATGAGTCGATCGGAGCTTCTGTGTCTGATGTCTGGCGGTATGGCGACTATTGCAGGAGGTGTTTTTGCGGCATATATTGGATTTTTGGGTGGAACAGACCCTGTCATGCAAGTGTACTTTGCAAAACACCTCATTACAGCTTCTATAATCAGTGCACCGGCGGCCATTGTTGCGTCCAAGATACTCTATCCAGAGTCTAAAGAAAAGCCAATTGAACGGCAATTAACGATGAGTGGAGATGTCGGTAGCAACCTACTCGATGCTATATCAAGGGGCACCACAGATGGTCTCAAGCTTGCCATAAATGTAGGTGCCATGCTATTGGTTTTCACAGCGCTAATTTACATGGCTAATCAAGTCCTATTAAACTCAGTGGGTGAATGGACAGGCTTAAATGCCAAAATTATCGAATTGACAGATGGAAGATTCGAAGGCTTAACCTTTACCTATATTCTAGGGATCATCTTCGCGCCCATTGCATGGATACTCGGCACGCCTCAAGAAGACATACTCATCATTGGGCAATTGCTAGGGCAAAAAACAGTCATCAACGAGTTTGTAGCTTATGCAGAGCTAAATACACTGCGAGAAGCAGGCGTCGTATTTTCGGACAAAGGGTTGATAATCGCTACCTATGCCTTATGTGGGTTTTCAAACTTTGCCTCCATAGGTATACAGATTGGTGGTATAGGTGCACTAGCGCCGGGACAAAGAAAAGCATTGACACAGCTTGGCATACGCGCTCTTATCGCAGGTACAGTTGCTTGTTTTTTAACCGCAGCCCTTGCCGGTATTTTTTATTAATAGCTGGACAGGATTAATATTCTATCTCACTTTTTCATAGTTCTATTAGGCCGAGCGAAAGTAAAACCTAGCTATAAATATGGATAAAATAAAGTCCAAATTATACGACAGACATGATAAATCGAGTTAATTTATTAATGCAGACACGAGAAATCAATACATATACGAGAAAGGAGGAAGTATATAATAGCCTCACCCATGGTTTGGGCTTACTGGCCAGTTGTTTTGGCTTAGGTTTACTCCTTGTCAAGGCAGAAAGCGTCATGTCAGATACTGCTTTTTATGCATCAATGGTATTTGGGATATCGATGATCCTTTGCTACGGTAGTTCTACTTTATATCACAGCTTTACCAATCCAAGAATTAAGTATACAATGAATATCATTGACCATGCTGCCATTTACCTATTGATTGCAGGCACATATACGCCATTTGCGTTGTTTATAGTTCCTGGAAGTGCTGGTACATACTTATTAATTGCCATTTGGACTTTGGCCTTTTTGGGTATTCTGTACAAGCTATTTTTCATGAAATATTGGCCAAAGTTTTCACTTGTATTTTATCTAAGCATGGGTTGGTTGGTGTTATTTGTCATCAAGCCCGTAATAAACAACCTGGCTACACCCGGGCTGTGGCTCATGGTTGCAGGAGGTGTATCCTACACTGTTGGCGTTTACTTCTTTGTCAAAGATAAGATACCTTATAATCATGCTATATGGCATTTGTTTGTTCTGGGCGGAACACTTTGTCACTTCCTGTGCATCTGGCTATATGTCTTACCCAATTAGCAGTGCAGACCGCTGAATATTGTCACTAGGCAAACTTTTAACAAAAACGCTTAAACCCGAATTATCACGACATAGGATTAATATATACTACTGTATTGCAATATAACTTCAAGCGGGTGAGGGGTAGAAATGGATATGAAGTAGTGGCGAATGGCAGCAGTATACTCAGGATAGTGGCGACCGACGGAAGCCGATATTCCTGAGCATATACTGCCCATGAGACAGCACTGAATAGGAATGGATGACCCGACCCGAAGCTTTGCGGAGGGGCACCCCACAATAGAAAAAAGGGTACTGGGATCAGGCTTTATGGCAAATCGAATTGCTAGAAAGAAAGAATCATTGAAAGCATTATGGGCTTCAAAAAGTAGTCAAGAATGTCCCGTATGAAAATCTTATGAATATTTTATTTCTATATTTGCGGTAGGAAATACCATACATTCGTAGAGATGATTTCGGATTGTAGAATGCAGCAGTAATTTTGAGATCAATGCGATTCATTCCTTTCTTTAATTTAACTAAAATCACTTATCATGGCAAAAAGAAGTACAAACAAGAGAGTCACAAGAGTAGAAGGTGCTGAGGACTCTTTATCGAAGAATCAAGGAGGCGGATTCGAGCCTACCAAAGAGAGCAAAGGCAAAGCGACAAGGTTACGACTTATCGCAGGTCTTTTATGGCTAGGAGCTATTGCTGCTCAGATATTTGCCATCATGTTATTGTTCAAGCCACCGGTAGATATGACCTGGCTCATTGTGTTGATCGTAGTAGACTTAGCACTTGTCATAGCCGGTGCCATGCTGTGGAAGCAATCCAATAGGCTGGACCCTCCTTCTGAGGCAAATAAAGTTTTGTTTTTCATGCAAAGTCAATTAGGGATGGTAGCTGCGATCGTTGCTTTCTTACCATTGGTAATTTTCATTTTTACCAGCAAAAATTTAGACGGAAAGCAAAAAGGTATCGCAGGGGGTATCGCCGTAGTAGCCTTATTGATAGCGGGAGTTGCGGGATTTGACTTCGATCCGCCATCCATAGAACAATATACAGAACAAACACAGACAGTAGAAGCATTGGCAGGTAAAAACTTTGTCTATTGGACGCCATCAGGTACGAGATATCACATATACGATGATTGCTCACACATCAATACTGTCAGAACGGATGAAATCTTCGAAGGCAGTGTGGCTCAGGCTCGCGAGCTCAAAAATATCACAGACCTGTGCAGCAGATGCCGCAACAGAGCTGAAAGAGAAAAAGAAGAAAGCATGTCTTTGCCTGAAGATGCAGAGGACGAAATGGAAGTAGAAGACATTGAAGAAGAACTAGAAGTGCTGGAATCAGAAGATATATAAAGGCAAATGCGGACAAACCTGACCTTGGTTTAAGGTCAGGTTTGTTTTTTTTTAAGTCACAGTCGTTAAACCCGAATTATGCATTGGAAATTCGTAATTCGGGTTAAAAGTTTCTAATTCAAAGTCTTGAGGTAACATTGGGATAAAGTTATTTACAGGAAGCCATGCAGAAATGAACAGCAGTTATACAAAGCTTTGTAAGGTAAATATTGTAAAGCCACTATACTACTTGGAGCAGGTTGATTAGGTCTATTGTATTTTTATTGAGAAGTTTATAGCTAAATTGGCATGAATACCTGTAGATGGATATCATAATAATATTAATATTAATCGCATGCAATGCTGTTTTGGCACTTGCGGAAATTGCAGTCATATCCTCTGATATTGATGATATGAGGACACTTGCCAAGAGAGGAGATAAGGCAGCCGAGACTGTATTGTCATTTAAAGAAGATCCACAGCAGTTTTTATCATCGGTACAAGTGGGTATCAGCTTAGTAGGAATTTCTGCCGGTGCTGTGGGTGGTATCAGCCTTGCTCACTACATCAGCCCAATATTTGAAGCTTTCAATGTGGCTCCATCAATGGCTTACAAATTTGCTGTATTTACCGTCTTAGCTATCATTACCTATTCAAATATTTTACTGGGAGAACTATTGCCAAAGTCAATAGCACTACATCAGCCTGAAAAAATGGCTATTAAACTATCCAGTTTTATTCTATGGTTATCAAGGGTTTTCTACCCCATTGTCTGGCTCTTATCAAAGTCAACACATTTGCTAAGTCAAATTTTAGGCATACCTGCTAGTAAAGATCATTCTGTATCAGAAGACAAAATCAGGTCCTTGATCAAATTGGCTAATAAGGAGGGCGTATTAGAAAACCAAGAGGCCATCATGCTTCAAAATATTTTCAGATTTGCCAATCGATATGCTCAACAGATCATGACTCCAGTAGAAAAGGTAACCTGGCTGGATCTGGAAAAAGAAGCTGAAATAAAAGCAGTAATTGATAACTGTAAGCACACCAAATTCATCGTATCACGCCAACATATCAATAATGTAATCGGGTTTCTAAATGTCAAAGATTACTTATCCAACCTCGACATAGTGGATGAAGACTTAGAATCTATACTTAGAAAACCAGTCCGGATAGACTCTAACCAGAATGCGCTGGAAATTCTGGAAAGGTTTAGCGAGGCCAAAACCTATTTTGGTATTGTATATGCAAAAAATGACAATAATAATTTGAAAGGCATTATTACGCTTCATGATTTAATCCAAGGGGTATTCGGTATACTGCCGACAAAGGATCAGGTTATCGAACCGCCAATGGTCATAAGAGAAGACGGTAGCCTGTTAGTAAGCGGTCAGGTATTGTGGGATGAAATCGAGGAGAAACTTGGCGTTTCATATCCTTTCAAAGAGGCTGACCGATTTGAAACCATAGCACTCTACCTTGTCAATAAAAACCCTGGCATGATATTTAGAGGAGGAGAAGTTCTCAATTATGGCCCCTGGTGTATAGAAGTTTTGGACGTCGACGGCTACCGAATTGATAAATTATCTGTCAAGTATATTGAAGAAGAACGTCCATAGAACCTGTCCGAAAACCCGTAATTTATCACTACTATCTTATCAAGAAATATTTTTTCCCTCATTTTATTGGTAAAATAGTGGACTTGTCTTATTTTTGCGCTCCATTAAAAGAAACAAAGAAAATATCAAGATATGGCAAATCATCAATCTGCTAAAAAGAGAATACGTCAGATAGCCAAAAAAAGGCTTCACAACAGATACTATAAAAAGACTGCTAGAACGGCAGTTAAAACATTAAGAGACATTACAGAAAAGGATGAAGCACAAAAGTTTCTTCCTAAAGTTGTGTCTATGATTGACAAACTAGCAAAGAAAAATAATATTCACAAAAATAAGGCATCTAACCTTAAGAGAAGCCTTCAAAAGCATGTGAATAGCTTAGGATAAACATATCAAGCAGATAAAAAAAAGCCGATTGTTGTCACAATCGGCTTTTTTTTTATAATTGACGTTATCTGATCAATATGCTTTTGCAAATAGTACCCTTTGCTTAGAGGGCTTACCAGTAAGCACGCATGATCCTTCTTCCTGAACATTATCTATAGGAATACATCTTGCAGTAGCTTTAGTTAACTCCTTTATCTTGAGCTCAGTCTCAGTCGTACCATCCCAGTGTGCACTGATGAAACCACCTTTCTCTTCTAGTGCGGTTTTAAAGTCTTCAAAATTATCCACTACGGTGATTCGCTCATCTCTAAAAGCTTTTGCTCTATTGAATAAATTATTCTGAATATCTTCAAGTAAAGTCATTGTATATGTTGCTATTCCCTCAACGGGTACACTAGTCTTTGCTTTAGTATCCCGACGGGCAACCTCTACTACACCTTTTTCTAAATCCCTCATACCAATACCTATCCTTATAGGGACACCTTGCAATTCATGTTCAGCAAACTTGAAACCGGGTCTGGCTTTAGGGTCGTCATCATACTTAACAGAAATGCCCATTGCTTTTAATTCACCTTCAATCTTTTGAACAACATCATTAATCTCAGGAGTCGGTTTTGGAATTGGCACAACAACCACTTGTGTTGCTGCTAATTTAGGTGGTATGATCAGACCATCATCATCAGAGTGTGTCATAATCAAACCTCCAATCAACCTCGTAGACACGCCCCATGATGTAGCCCAAACCAACTCTTCTTTATTATGCTCATTCATAAACTTCACATCAAAAGCACGAGCAAAATTTTGGCCTAGGAAATGAGAAGTGCCTGCCTGTAGCGCTTTACCATCTTGCATGAGCGCTTCAATAGTGTAAGTGTCTTCAGCACCTGCAAAACGCTCATGTGGAGTTTTTATGCCTTTGATAACAGGCATGGCCATGTATTCCTCTGCAAATTTTGCGTATACATCCAGCATCAGACGTGCTTCTTCTACAGCTTCTGCTTTGGTAGCATGAGCAGTGTGCCCTTCTTGCCAAAGAAACTCTGCGGTTCTCAGAAACAATCTGGTCCGCATTTCCCATCGAACTACATTAGCCCATTGATTGATTTTTAATGGCAAGTCTCTATAGGATTGAATCCAATTTTTATAAGAGTCCCAGATAATGGTTTCTGACGTAGGCCGTACGATTAACTCTTCTTCTAACTTTGCATCAGGGTCAACGATAACACCCTGCCCATTGGGGTCATTTTTCAATCTATAGTGAGTGATAACAGCACATTCTTTTGCAAAACCTTCTACATGGTCTGCCTCTCTGCTCAAAAAACTTTTGGGGATAAATAGTGGAAAATAAGCATTGACATGGCCTGTTTCTTTGAACATCAGATCCAGTTGATTGCGCATATTCTCCCATAATGCATATCCATTGGGTCTTATGATCATACACCCTTTTACAGCTGAGTGATCAGCTAACTTCCCCTTTCGCACCAGATCGTTGTACCACTGGGCATAATCTTCCGATTTACTTGTTATGACTTTAGACATAATATATTGTAACTTTTAATCTGTTTATTGCGTTATATTAGTGAACGTTGTAAAGAATAAATAAACTTTAACAGTCCATTTTTTCAATTTAAATTGCATTTAACTTAACTTAGCGACAAAAGTAGTAATTTAGAGCAAACGATATAAGAATTAATTGAGTCACAGATAAATTTTTTAGATATGAGAACTTTAAATAAAATAAAATTAGGTGTGCTGGCCATGGCCTTGATGGTTTGGTCAGTCGATGCTACGGGTCAGTTTGATGACTTGTACTATACACCTGGAAGCACAGATCAAAGAGCGGTCAGGGGTGCTAGGGCGGCGAATGTAAATTCTCCCTCTTATGACACCTACGACAGTTATGAGAATTATTCCAGCAGACAAAGAACTGTAGATAATGAGGAATATGAGTTTTACGATGACTTCCACTATGCATCAAGAATAAACAGATTCCATAGACCAAATCCAGGTTTTGGGTTTTATGACCCATTTTTCATGGATCCGTTCATGTATAACCCTTGGATGATGACATCTATGATGAATCCCTGGATGATGA
>SLDF01000068.1 GCA_007125435.1 Saprospiraceae bacterium | reverse complement strand
TCTGCCTCCGGTACTGGCTCTGCTTCTATCACTTGTATGTGCTGGATCGGACGATCGCAAACATCTGTAAACTCCCAGGTATATGTAATTGTACCTCCGCATAAATCCGCTTCTCCATCTACTGTCGGAGATACTATACCTGATATTTCACAATCGCCACTTTCTCCGTTAGTAAAGCTTAATTCTGGTACACTTGTAGGTATATTTACGCAATCTACGGTCATACTTTCTGGCGCGTCTATCCACTCTGCCTCTGGCACCGGCTCGACTTCGATCACTTGTATGTGCTGGATAGGGCGATCACAAGCGTCTGTAAACTCCCAGGTATAGGTAATCGTACCACCGCATAGATCTGCTTCTCCATCCACAGTCGGCGATATAATGCCGGATATCTCGCAATCGCCACTCTCGCCATTTGTAAAGCTCAAATCAGGTGCACTTGTGGGTATATTTTCACAATCTACGGTCATACTTTCTGGCGCGTCTATCCACTCTGCCTCTGGCACCGGCTCGACTTCGATGACCTGTACATGCTGGATCGTGCGATCGCAAGCATCTGTAAATTCCCAGGTATAGGTAATCGTACCGCCACATAAATCTGCCTCTCCTTCTACTGTCGGAGATACTGTACCGGATATTTCACAATCACCGCTCTCACCGTTAGTAAAATTCAAATCAGGTGCGCTCGTTGGTATATTTTCACAATCTACAGTCATGCTCTCAGGTGCATCTATCCACTCTGCCTCTGGCACCGGCTCGACTTCAATGGTTTGGACATGTTGTATGGTACGGCCACATTCGTCTATGTGTGTCCATGTGTAGGTAATGGTTCCTCCGCACAGGTCAGCTTCACCATCTACGGTCGGAGATACTGTACCAGATATTTCACAATCGCCATCGAGACCATTTGTATATTCCAGGTCTGGGGCTTCAGTGGGTATATTATCACAGTTTATCAGCAAATCTCCGGGTGGATCTACCCATTCCGGCTCTGGAGCCTCTTCTACTGTGATAGTTTGCTCGTGCTGGATGGTGCGCTCGCATTCATCCGTAAAACTCCAATCATAAGATATGGTGCCTCCGCATATATCCGCACTCCCAGAAACGGTCGCCGTAATTGTACCTTCTATTTCACAGTCTCCTGCCAGCCCATTAGTATAGTCCAGGTCGGGTATACCTTCAGGCGCTGCTACACATGGTACGGTTTCATCATCCGGAGCATCTACCCAGTCTGCTTCTTCTAATGGCTCTATTGTAATAGTCTGTGAATGAACTGTTTCATTTCCACAGTCATCGACTACAGTCCACGTGCGTGTGATAGTGCCACCCTCACAGGTAGTTGCAGAACCTTCCTCAACACCTTCTACCGATCCTGCATCTATGCAATTGTCTGTGTAATCAAGATCTTCCATATCTTCCAATAGCTCAAAGCAATCAAGCTCTAGATCAGGTGGTGGATTGGTAAATATCGGTGGTTCATCGTCCTCAAATGTCAAAGGCGCATCTATAATATCACAACAACCCTCATCGCAATCGTCTGTGGTAAAGAATTCGCCTGCTGTTGGCGCAGAAACTCCACTTGTATTGTCAAAATTAAAACTGTAAACAGTAAAAGCTGCACAATCAGGGAAAGAAAAGGATGCGCTACCACCTGGATCAATTTGTACAATCACACCATCTTCGTCAACAATGATTATGTATTGCTCTGATGTCGAACCCGATTCAAATCCTGTAACGGATATATTCGAGGTTTGTCCGGGACACACTACAGCAGGGGATAATTGTAAATTCCCTGCATCGGCTATAAATATGGCAATTTCAAAATTAACTATACTGTCACAAAACGGCTCTTGCTCCTGCTGCAAAACCTCTGTATAGCTTCCAGGAGTTGTATATGAATTACCATTGATATCGAATGATTCTCCTTCACATAAGTTGACGACACCTAAATCTATTTCAGGGATTTCTGCTTCTAAAACAGTCAATGTTATGATCGAATCACAGAATGGTGTTAGGTTGAAAGTAATAGGGTATACACCGGGAGGGTATGGCTTTTCATCTTCGGGAAATATGTATACTTCTCCCGGACACACTTCGACAGGCTCCGGATCCTCGGGAATGATCTCCCTTACCTCTACAGTAAGACATGTTGCAGGGGGAGAATCATCGATAGTTATACAAGGTTCGTTTGCAGAATCTAAACACACCTCATAAGTACCTGGCCCCGGAAAGTCGATCTGTACATTATCCACATCTATATCAATCAACTCACCATCCAAAAACCAATACAGATTGGCTGACCCCTGAGGCTTACCAAAAGGAAAAAAATAAGTGAACGGACCATCGTCAACACATACTTCTGTAGGGCCCGATATTGGGCCTTC
Organism: Saprospiraceae bacterium; assembly: GCA_007125435.1. GTDB lineage: Bacteria > Bacteroidota > Bacteroidia > Chitinophagales > Saprospiraceae > SLDF01. The sequence continues at coordinate 3,109 of SLDF01000068.1, read as the reverse complement.
CCAGTCTTCAATTTCCGCTGACCCACACTCACCAATTACATTAATGGTTACATTACAGGCAGTACCGCAACATCCATCCACAAGAAAATAATACGTCTCACCGATCTCCAGACCTGTCATCGATACCTCAATACAATCTTCGGCTGGTCCGCAAACTCCCGCTACAGCACATCCGACCGCCGTTGTATATGGCGCAGGGTTTTGGCCATTCTGATCCCAATTCTCAAAGCACTGAGAATAGACTGCCGCCTGAAGTCCAAGTGAACAACAAAAAGGACACCTTGGTCCCGTCACACAGCTTTCCCAGCAAACTTCTAATGTTAAATCTTCACACCAGGCCGGAAAAGCAAACCAAGTTGGGTTATCGGAAACAGTATTACATTGTCCGGGGCACATACAAGTCGTTCCTCCTCCTGAATTCCAGGGACCATCTTGGGGATGTAAAAATGTCGTCATTTCATAACTGTATCCATTAAGGTCATCAATGGTACACAAGATAGGTGAGGTCCCGCACTTACAGGTATTTTGATTGCCATCAACACATGGTTCAGGTAGCTCTGTTTGAGCCATCAACTGCCCCGTACTCATACCTATGAAAAACACAAAAAGAAAAAAACACCCTATCAAAGGCAGTTGTCCTAACGAAGAACTGCCTCTTGAAACCCTTACCATTGGATAAGGTGAAAAGTTTTTAATACACATACCGTATGTAGTTCTTTAATTCAAATTGTCTCTATTGTCCTTTTATTACGTTTAGTTTGCCTTTTCTGTTTGAGTGTTTGTGCGTGGGGGTATGCTGGTTTTGTCAACTTTAGCCATCGTGTGAAGATTTTTGGCTACCTATATAATTGTTACCACTTTTAGCCATCACCCTGCTTTCGTTCTAAGCCTGATGAGAAAAAATAATATCAAACAATATTCATTTAAGGCAACAAAAGTTTGTCTTGGATCCATTTTAAATATGATCGATTTAATCTCGAGAATTAATTATGATCATAAATAGTGCGTGAAAATACTACAAATGTGTTAGAATGAAAAATAATATGGCACCAAGTGCCCCAAAACATAATAAAAACCACTCCTGATCACTTAAAGTTAAGTGGGATATATCGTCACAAGGCGGTTCTTTCAACTTACATCACCATGCGGTATACATTTATTTATTCCATTGGATTTATTTTCTATTTGACTTATGGCGTGTCCCTACGCCGCTGGATCGACAAGCTCACCGCCGGCTTCGGGTCGGGCTATCCGCTTGTATTCCTGACTGTCTCATAGGCAGTCACTAGCTGGTCTGTGGCTTCCGATGGTCGCCCCAGCCCAGCTGTTCCTGCTTGCCATTCGTCAGCCACTCATATCGCTTCTATCCCTCACGCAGTTAATCAGTTGTCAGTTGTCTGTCGTCGGTTGCTTGAAGGTATTTGTTTTCTTCCAAGTTTTATTGGAGATGCGATTGTGCTGCTGAGGTGATTTTTTACAAGGTAAGTCGACGCTGAGTCGGGGGCGGCTATGTTTTATTATCATTTACTAGCTTACTCATTATAGCGATTTTATTCAGATATAGTGATGCCGAGCCAGAGGCGGCTCGGTTCCTTCATTATCAGATTGACGTTTTTGATGATGATTGGGAGAAGCTGAGCCAGAGGCGGCTCAGTTCCTTCGTTATCAGATTGACATTTAGTCAATCTGATTGCTTCGCACCACTCAGTCATGCACCGCTCAGTCATGCACCATTCGGTCATGCACCATTCAGTCATCCTCTTTATCGGCTCGACGTCAAGTCAACCCGATTGCTTCGAACAAATTAGGATAGCACCTACTTGCTTGTTATTGCTTCCCATTGGTCAGCCGCTCATATAATACTGCTAGACCAAAATTGTAATCGGATGAAATTCCTCAACTCAAAATTAATCCTCAAGAATATTATATTTTTATGTCAATTATATGTTTTTATGCTATTCATTTGAGCTGATTGATTGACACACATATATACATTGTATATTTTTTTCATATTGATACCCCAGGCATTATATTATTAGAAATCATTGAATGTCAGCGCAGTAAGCGTCAACTCTAGCATCATTTTTGTTGAGTATTGTAAATAATTACAATGATCACCAATGTATATGAAATTAGAATTTATTGAAGAACCAGGCGTCAGAAAAGAGAGGTTATCAGATTGGTGTAAAACACAAAACATATCTTTCTACGAATACAACGGAATACTCTACACCAATCGGCAGCAACTTGTTCAGCCTCTTGCTCCGTTTTATAAATCCATAAACCTAACCAAAAGAGAAGCGCTTAACATTATCAATGTGCTCAAGGGTGGTGTCATTCGCTGGCCTGCCAGAAAAAACAAAAAAATCAACACAAAAAAAGACTGGTACATAGTTGTGAAGAGCATAGGCGCGCATTATGACGAACTAAGCACTTCCACAAAAGGTCTTCTCGATAAAGGTTTCAATAATTTTACAGTTAAAAAAGTCGATGCCTTACAAATCGCAAAGAAAGGATTCAATATTTTACAGAAGCACAATGCACAGCATTTAAATTTTGATGATATCATACCATATCACAGTGAAGAACAGTTCATTGACATCATCACTAAAGACCAAAAGTTTGATGATATCATCCATTACTTTGGCATATTCCTCAAAGATGAACTTATTGGTTTTTGTAGGTGCAATGTCTATGATAAGACTGAGGTTCACCTGACTCAGCTGATTATCGACAATGAGCATCTCACATATGGAGCTAAACATGCCCTCACCTGGTATATTTTGGGATATTATTTTGACTATTGTCAATATAAGACTATAGTCTCAGGTAGTCGACCTTATGACCCTACAGACAAAAACAGCCAGTTTTTCCTGGAGGAGTTCATGTTCGAAAAAGCTTACTTCGATTTGAATGTTGTCTTTAGAAGGGATATTGATTACAAAGTTTCTTTCATGAAACCATTCAAAAAAATCATGGGCAAAATCAATGCAGATCTTCAAGTGTTTATTGACATTGACGAACAAAAGACAAAATAACTTTTTTAGATAGTGCTTTATCCCGAATTTTAAGAGTTCATAAAACTGACAAAAAAGAGCTAACTTTTTTG
>SLDF01000373.1 GCA_007125435.1 Saprospiraceae bacterium | reverse complement strand
ATAAATTAAAATTATCATGCAGCAAAATTGTATAATTTTGCGTTCCAGCCGCTGAAGGAGTTTTTAGAGGTAGCCTATATAAGTGAGCTCTTGTAGTTGAGTATTGAACCCACCTCAGGCCTAATTGAAGCGAATCTCGTCTTGTGATTCATCATAAAATTTATACTCATTGATATGAAAGTCGGCATTAGGAATGATTTGTATCCATCGCTTATATTTCATATACCACTTCATCTGCATTGACGGCAGACCCCGCTTTAGGTACGAGTGCACAAAAGGATGAGCCTGTATGCTAAACTTAGAACTCGGCCTGGACTGTAGAATAAACTGCATATCCCTTTCAATATCATCCAGGATGAGTATGGTAGGATTGACCTTTCCAGTACCTTGACAAGAAGGGCAAACCTCTGCGGTCGTAATTTTTACCTCGGGCTTGACGCGCTCTCGAGTGATCTGCATCAGGCCAAACTTAGACAAAGGTAAAATGGTGTGTTGCGCTCTGTCTTTGCGCATAAAGTCTTTCATTTTTTGTTCGAGCTTACGCCTGTGTTCTCCATTGCGCATATCAATGAAGTCAATAATGATAAGACCTCCAATATCTCTAAGCCTGAGCTGTCTGGCTATTTCTTCTGCGGCTTCAAGATTGACACCGAGAATGGCATCTTCTTGAGTGTTGGAAACGTTTTTTGGTCCACTGTTTACATCGATGACGTGCATGGCTTCTGTGTGTTCGATAACCAGGTAGGCACCACTTGCCATCGTTGCCGTCTTGCCAAAGGCAGACTTTATTTGTTTTGTCACGCCAAAAGCATCAAATACCGGAACTTTCGATCTATGGTTGTTGAGAATTTTAATTTTATCTGGAGCAAATGAGCTAATGTAGCTCTTAAGACTATTATAAAGCTCTTTGTCATTGACGACTATTCTATTGAAGGTGTCATTGAGAATATCCCTCAAAATACTAGATGATTTGTCTAACTCACTAAGCAGCTTTACAGGAGGTTCAGACTTGTTGATTTGTTCGTGGATTTCTTTCCACTTTTCGATTAACTCACGCATCTCTTCGTGAAGATCAGCGGCTCTTTTACCCTCTGCAGCTGTACGAACAATCAGACCGAAGTTTTTAGGCTTTATACTTTCTATGAGTAAGGAAAGTCTTTTTCTTTCATCTTGATTGCTGATTTTCTTAGACACAGCAACAGAGTTGGCAAACGGTGTGAGTACCATTAATCGCCCCGGTATATTCACCTCGCAACTTAGCCGAGGTCCTTTTGTGGAGATCGGTTCTTTTAGTATCTGAACCAATACCGGCTGGCGCCGATTAAAGACCTTGTCTATCTTACCGGTCTTTACGATTTCTTCATTCAGGTCATAGTTGTCAAGCTTAAAATCCTTTTTTCCATTAAGGGCATCTTGTGTGTACTTAATGAGTGAAGGCACCTTTGGCCCGAGATCAGTATAATGTAAAAAGGCGTCTTTTTTATACCCAATATCAACAAAAGCAGCATTGAGGCCTGGCATAAGCTTTTTTACTTTGCCCAGAAAAATATCACCGACAGAAAAGTTGGAGTTGTTTTTTTGCCGATGGATTTCGACTAGTTTTTTATTTTCCAACAGCGCTATTTCTACCTCCGTCCCGGTAGAGTTGATTATTAATTCCTTTTCCACACAAAAAAGTTTTAAAACTTAATGTTATAATAAGTTGACAAATTGACATTGATGCATTCACACCAATCTCGAATAATGAAAAGGGTAAGGATGGCTCTAAACACGATTGTCGGCTCTATTCGACGGAGAGAGATGGTTTGTTAATTTTGCTGACAACCAATTTGTTTAGAAACATAAATATGAAAACAAATGAAAAACAAAAATAAGACTACCAACAAGATTAATCTAAATAAAATCTGTAATTGGCAGTCTTACTTTATTAACGAAGCGTTACTTCTTCTTTTTGTGTCTATTCTTACGCAATCTCTTTTTTCTCTTATGAGTTGAGATCTTATGTCTTTTTCTTTTTTTACCACACGGCATACTCTCTATATTTTAGTTCATTAATAATTAATTGCATTCTTTGATGAATAGTTCCGCCTGCTCATCATTACCTGCTCTTTGGTGTGCTTGTCCTAATAAACAAGCTATGGCTTTAGAGCCGGGTTCTATTTCTAGCGCTGAGGAAAGCCTTTCTATAGCCTTGTCATACTGACCAGTCTGAATCGCAAATCTTCCCAGATTAAACAGTACAGTCGGGCTTTCTGGATACTGATCGGCCAATTCTCTTAGCATCAAGATGCCTTGCATGGGGTTTTCCTGATCTGGAAACTCCACAATGGCTACAGCGAGATTGACGCGATGAGAAACTTCTTCCGGCTCCAGGGATATAGCGTTTTCAAATGCCTCTCTTGCCCTTTTAGCGCAAAACTGCTTTGTCTTTCCATCTTCTTCCTGCTGCAGACAGAGTGTATATGTCGTACCTGCAATTGACCATGCCATAGCATCGCTTTCCATTCTCTCTGCGATTTTTTCAGCGTAATAACCTGAAATCGCAGGCTCCGATAAACGATACCATCTGGATGCCAACTCTTGCATGAGCTCAATTTGCTTTTCCTCATCGGAGGTCTTTTCCAGCTGCATCTCAAACGTCTCAACAGCATCCAATAACTCAGGGGATAAGTTTTGTTTAGCTGCCCTTAATAACGTCCCGGGAGACACCAAGTCAACTTTTTGACTCCTCTTGTCGCTTAGTTTTTTGCTTTGCTTGCTCACATTGCTGAAACCAAACAAAAGCACTAATAGTAAAACAACGGCCGATCCAATTAATATCATGGGACCGGAAATGCTATTGCTTTTCATCTGTTAATCCTCTTCTTCTTCAGGTGCAGATGTGACATTTTCTTTCACTTGCTCCAGGAAAACTTTCGCCGGCTTGAATGAAGGAATATAATGTTCAGGTATTTCAATAGATATGTTCTTTTTGATATGCCTTCCTATTTTACGCTTTCTCTTTTTTATAACAAATGAGCCAAACCCTCTTATATAAACATTTTCTCCTTCTGTAAGTGAATCCTTAACTTCTGTGAAAAAATTCTCCAATGTTACCAATACATCTACTTTCGGCACTCCTGTTTTCTCAGAAATTGTTGAAACTAAATCTGCTTTCCTCATTAATATCTCATTTATAGTGACTTATAAAATTTTTAGCCCGTTTTTGCTAAAGCGACGCAAATTTCGTAAATTTTACCTTAAAAGGAAAGAAAATGGCGAAAATGTATGCATTATTTTTTTCAAAACTACTTGATTGACAATGGTGTGGGTGTCAATTCATGATTATTGAGGTGTAGGGAATTACAGTCGGATAGCCTTTTTGATAAAAGTAATCAAGATCAATATTTTTATCTATTGAAACAGCGGCTACAAAATCGCCCCCCCAGGCGCCTAATGACTTTATAACGCCATTAAAGTCCTCAAAGTGCTGTGTTTTGGCCTTTGGTAGATTGAGAAATTCAGAAACTACATCTTCATGCTTATTCAGAATGGCGACTTGTTCACTATGGCTTTTTGAGGTGGATATGTCTAGTGACAATTGATTGATTATAGAGACAAATTGACTTTTATCCTGCACAATATCTTTATAATACTTAATGGCCTCTCTGCTATTCTTTTTGTGGCCCAAATAAACAAAGTGCCATAATTCAGGCTTTGCCGGCCTAAAACTAGATGGCGTCACCTTTTTCTCGGCTTCTATATTATTAGTGTAAAGAATCGGCTTATTTGAAGTGGCACAAGCAATATCATAACCACTTCCCCCAAATATATCTTTTTGAATTTGATAGGGGTCTACTCCAAAAACCTGTGCAATACAAGAAATGACTGATGCACTGCTGCCAAGACCCCATTTGACAGGATAGTCTAGCTTGATTCTTATTTTTGAAATATAGCTCAAACTATCCGGGTTTTGCTGAGCCACATAATTAAGAATCCTCGTAATGACTTCTGCAGTGTCATTGTTATCGCTTTCAGAAAAGTTAAATGTCTGCGTATTAAATGTGCCCTCAAACCAAATATCGTGATACATATCTAAAGACTCCCACTTCAACTTGTCCTGAGGTGTGTCTTCTTTTATGACAGCGATAGTCTGACCATATTTAGTAGGTAGGCCGAGTGCTATAGCACCATCAAGTACAGCGTATTCTCCGGTTAGCAATAATTTTCCGTTTGCTCTCTTAATGATATGCTCCGACATGCGATTGCTTTTATTTTAGCTGATTTTCTAGAGGTTCTCCAAAAATAATAAAACATTTACCCATAAATAAATACTATGGGCATTAATTCCTTTCCAGACGACTAGGAGGGTATTGATTTGTAGCTATCCACAAATGACCTTACAGCACTAAATGAAACGGTCTTATCTGAGAAATAAGCCTCAGCAGCGTCTCTAATATCCGGTTTTGCATCAAGGTGGTTGAGAATATTCATCAGGTGCATCTTCATATGGCCTTGCTGTATACCCGTCGTAACTAGTGACCTTACGGCTGCAAAATTTTGCGCCAGCCCGGTAGCAGCAATGATTGCCATCAGCTCTTTTGCTGTTGGTTGCCCAAGGAGCTCAAGCGACTTTTTAGCCATGGGGTGCAAAGATGTAAGCCCCCCTACGGTGCCTAAAGCCAGCGGAATATCCAGCCAAAACTTAAACACCCCATCCTTTAGCTCACAGTAGCTAAGGCTTCTGTACTGACCGTCTCTGGCAGCATAGGTGTGACCGCAGGCCTCTACGGCTCTAAAGTCATTGGCCGTGGCTAACACTACAGCATCGATACCGTTGAATATACCCTTATTATGGGTAGTAGCCCGATAAGGGTCTGACCTCGCAACATGCACAGCCATTTCAAACTTTTTGGCAAACTCTTCCGGCTTTAGGCCATTGACCATTCCCAGGTCACTGACAGGGCACTCTACACGCGCTCTTGCCAGACACTCCGGTGTGTAATTTGACAATATGGACATGATAATCCTGATATCTCTATGTTCGTCAGGCAAGTCTTTCTGCTCCATGAAGTAGCACCTCAAGCTTTCTGCATAACTCTCCAGGACAGAGTTGATAAAGTTAGCACCCATCGAGTCGCAAGTCTCAAATGAAACATGTATTTGATAATAGTTAGGCGCTATATCTTTCTTGTCCAAGAGGTCGACAGATAGCACCCCACCGCCCCTCTTTTCCATGTTGGCAGTTATGTCTAATGCATCGTTTTTGAGACGAGAGGTGATAGCATTCCATCTTTCCAGCAAGATCGGTTTAGGACCCGACCAGGCAAAGTGTACCTGACCCAGTTTTTTGGTGTCAACAATGTCAACCTTAAAGCCCCCTCTAGAATACCAAAATTTAGCAGCAGCCGAGGCAGCAGCAACGACCGAGCTCTCTTCTATGACCATAGGCACAGCATATTCCTTGCCATTGATCAGAAAATTGGGCGCCACACCATAAGGCATTATGAAGTTGCTGATGGT
>SLDF01000389.1 GCA_007125435.1 Saprospiraceae bacterium | reverse complement strand
GCAGGAGCCAGACTCAGCGTAGCAATAGCGAAGCTGAGGCCGACCGTTTAGGGAGCCCTGGAACGTAGCGACCCGAAGGGTGATGCCCAAAGCGACAAAATGGAATACACCCCTCAAGCCTCGAAGGTGCCTAGTGTAAAAACGATGTGCGGTGCCCATCGTGGCTAAAGTCGAAAAATCTTTTTTATTGTCAATCTATGAAGATAAAGCGACGATCAAAGAACCGTTGATAGTTGGGCTGTGCCAATATATAGGCCATATTCTGCATAAAGACCCGCTCTCGTTCATAGCTTTCTATCAAGAAGTGTTGAGAAGCTGTAAAAAAATCAAAAGCCCATTGATCCTGGATGTCCCTGGCTTCTCTGAGTTGTCTGGTGACCTCATGCATTTCATCCTCACACTCTTCAGAGTAGGGCATACCTATCAATTGCCGAACTGCCTCATCAAACTCCTGATTGCCTATAAGTGCTTTTACAGATACCAGTCCGGTCTGGCAGACGTAGGCCTGATAGTCTTTCATGACGTTGGTCATGACTTCTTTTGCACGCTGAAAGCAATCTGCACCTTCAGCAGGGATGGACATCAGAGTAGCGATAGCGGAGACAAAAGCCTGTTGATTATTATACATCTCAGCTTTGGCAATCAGCGCATTGCAATTGGACTTATAATAGTCTACAATCTTAACCTTAGACCCTGTCACAAAGTCTCTAAAAGGTTGATTATTAAATGTCAGACTTCGAACAGCATTTAGGGCGGCTTCATGATCGGATCTACCGGTGGCATTCATTGATGTAGTGAAGCTGTTAAAGATTTCATGAGAGTCTCTACGCCGGATGTGAATGAATACATCATATGTCATCACTTTTCTTACCGGTTGGGTAGACGAATAGGATTGGCCGATGGCAGTCATACCGACCGTTGCGACGAAGGGAGCGCTGTAGTTGGCACCGATGCCATATTGGCTCATACCATAAAGCACACGGTCATATAGACTTTGTCCAACTTGTTGATGGAGGTTCTCGTCCTTAATGTCCAACTGTATGCCGATGACGATTTCAGGTTCAGTGGCATTAATAATACACGACATTATCATGCATATAGCGATTGTAAAATATTTGTTTTTCATTTCTTTAATTTGCGATAACAATTATGTGCGCTTCCCCAAGTTTAGTGGTATTGTCGATGGTAATCAATCCACAATTTTCTTCCAGATACATTGTCATCTCGTAAGCCCAGTCACTTGCACCCATCGGAAAGCCATCATTATCAAATAAGGGTATACGGATTACATCATAATACACTTCTTTTGCGGAGTTAGATTGCAAATGGTAGCCTCCATGCACAGTATTGCGTTTAATATAGTTGACAAATGTCCGCGTATAAGGCTCATTGCCACATCTATCACGCCTGAAGTCATTTATAGGGCTATTCCTCTCCACGGAGATACGGAGAGATACCATACGACCATTTAGGTTTAGGTCTTCAAAATGGGTCCTCATACTTGACTGAAGATTTTGTAGGTTCATTTCCACTTGTTCGACCAGATTGTCTGCCAGATTATTATTGACGGTAGATATACCGCTATTGCTGGCTGTAGCTATGGCCTTGTTGGTGTAGGCGTCTATAGCTCTGATATTAAAAGACAGCCCGCTGGTGAGACCGCTGCCTGTCTGGAAGTAGTCCAGATCGAGATAGATGTCGGGTTGAGCATTTTTTAACAATATTGACTTGAGGTCGAGGTCGATATTGTCTACATTGTCAAAGGTCTCTTGTGTGTTGATGGATCTCAATGCAAACTCCAGATCTTTCAATGGAAAACCAACTTCAGCAAATCGCTCTTGAATCTGTGAAATGGCCAACCTCAATTCACCATCCTCAATAAAAGCTTTTTCATAGTTCTGGATGGTTCTTGCAATGCCGTTCACTTCAACACGATCCAGGCAGCCTATTCTATTTAATAAAGCATCAGAAGGCAAGACCATGATGCTGGGCTGCGTGGCTACTACAGCCTGAGCGTTTGCTGTTGTTGATCCCCACCATAGAGCGATAAGCCATATGGCGGCTGTTGTTAATATTTTCATCATTTTCATATACCAAATTTACTGATGATCCCTGCGCGCTCGAGGTCGCGTTGCAGTTGAGCATAATTGACTTCTACATCTACAAAGACCTGATAACCTCTCTTGTATCTGATAGTCTGGAAGGGGTTGATGTTGAGGATTTTACCATAGTCGGTATAGGGTCCACCATCTGAGAAAAACCGTTTGAAGTAACGTTCGTGCTTTGCTCTGGCTCCGGGTTCATTGATGAGTGGACGCTTGACATTGCTATTGGGTATCCCTCTAAACATAACTTCTTCTATGGCTCTTCTCAGTGCCTCTTGCTTGGCATCCCCCTTTCTTCTTGCATATCCGCTGGCCGTCAGATAGACGACGCCCTGTGTAGATTTACTAGTGACTATCGGTCTGACATAGTCTTCCATCGGAATAGTGCGACGCGCACACCCTGTAGTCAGAGACAATAAGATGGTTGCGAAAAGAATACGACTCAATGTGTAAATAATTTGGCTCATTACATTATTGTTTTTTATCCCGAAAAATGCATTAGAGTTTTTACAACCCGCTACCTGCCTGGGGCAGCAGGCTGGTAATACGGATTTAAACAGCCTCAAAACTATCAAGCGGAAACATTGGCAACATCACTTGTTTCATCGACATGTAAACCCTCACTACTAAAACCTATTGAATAGTCCGTGTTTTAAATTAAAAATCAAATCTTGTTGAAACTTCAAAGTGCATAAAGGATGCCGGTTTATGTCGATTGGCCGTGAACTGCATAGGGATGTTGATGCCCGGCTGCACGGCAATGCCCTCTGCCACCCAGATGGCTCCGCGCATCCCAATGTTGAAAAAGCCTACAGCCTCTATGGTTTGATTGGAGACACCTCCTGCAAATGGGAGAAGAAATGAAAACCCCAGCTCAGGAATCAAATCGTACTTAGGGTTAAGGTAAAGTCTCTTTTCTATGCCCAGCTGGAGGTCCAGCACATTAACCCTTAGTTTTCTTCCATTGAACATTTCATCTGTTCCCTTTATGCCGTACGCCAAACCAAAGTAGGCGTGCATACCATACATCCTAGACTTACCTATCATATTGTTGATGGTGTTGCTGATGTTATAGTTGGCTCTTAGATTAAACAGTGTACTGGGCAGGTAGACTTCTCCAAAATATCCAAATCTAAACCCGGCACTCAGCCCAAGTCCATAGTCTGTATCCTGTACGAGGTACATGTCTTCTCTGATGACCCCTCCATAGGTCTGCTTAAATTCGGACATGAGAGGATGTCCAGTAGTTGTGTCTATCTGTGTGTGCACGTTGTTAACCACATTGGGTTTGGTTCTGACCAGACCCACACTTTTTGTCTGTACTTCACCTTTTCTAAAGACATTTTCATAGACTCTGAATCGCTTATCTGCCTTAACTCCTTCTCTTATACCCACAGGTGCTTTGATAGGGTTTGCCTGAACTATGGGAGCTTTCACCTTGAATTCTTCCAGGTTAATCTCTGCCAGATTGATAACCTCGTCCATGATGGTTGACATGAGGTGGGAGTATAGAAATTTCTCTTGTTCATCGATTGTAAGGTCGTCCCATGACCTTCTCAGTTTCAAACCGTCAGCAGCTTTATATACAGGAATATCATATACAGACTTATTCTTAACCGGTTTACCTGTTTTAAAATTGACACCTTCATTCTCGTCGTCGGCATACAGCTGACCGACCAGTGCCGCAGATTCCCAAAGGACCTTGGGCTGGATCTTGCTTTTTATAGCGGCATATCCGACATATTCCAGTGGATAGTCTATGTTCTTGAGCTTCTGTGGACTGTCAAATGCCGGTTTGACAACTTTGTTGAACATGTCATCAGGCACATTGACTTTAAATATGAAGACATTAACAAGAGAAAGAAGCGTAGTAGATTCACCGCTGTTTCTAACAGCCACCCTGCCGCTTTGAGGCTCTTCGTCTGGTGAAAGTACCTTAGGTAGGTGGTAGACAAAGATAAAGTTATTCTTTACCAGATCCTCGAAGAATGCGACTTTATCAGCATCTGTATTACGTTTGATGTCCGAGGCTGTGATGTTTTGCTGAGTTCTTTTAGCTATGGTTGTATACTTCCCATTCTTATCTTTCTTAGCCCATTCAGCAAACATATCGCCTGCCGCTCCGTTTTTTTTGAGCAGCTCAGCCAGCTGAGGACCAAGCTCCTGTTCCGCCTCATAAAAGTTCGCCTTACTCAATAACACATTCCTCACCTTATCTTTCATACTGACCTTGACTGGCTTAGAAAGCAACTGACCAAAACCTTCCTTTCCCAGAGTATTGAACTGGATTGTGTTTTTGCCGGTGTTTGACAGGTTGATCTTATTACTGGCAGGTATATAGGCTAGTACAGAGCCGACATTATCCTCTTCCTTATTATCATCTTTAAATTTGAGAATAATATTAGACACAGTCGGCCTGTTAAACCGGCTCATAATGGTCTCATCTTGTGCCTTGATAACAAAAGCAGACATACAAAACAATGCGAACAAGTATAAAATTTTGACATTCATAATTAGGTGATTATTTTTGACAAATAAAAGCCGATATCGCCGAATATTTATAACCAATCTTGTAAACGCATAGATTTATCTTGTCAAACTGACTTGTTTTCTTGGGAAGAGATATGATCCATTTTCGATGGCATCATATAGGTAGATATTGATTCTTTCTATCAGTGCGCTCCATATCCATAGTCACTGGGAGTAGTCTCTCGTCCCTATAGTTTCATCGATTTTGTTGGCCAAAATAATCTTACACCATCACTTAAATTTAAAGTCCAGTTTGTAAGTCTATTTTCTAAACTGAGTTATTTTAAACCTACTCCCCAGAAATAATAAGTGATCCTATATTTTGCAGGTTTTCATATTTACTCTTGTCAATATGTTTTGGTGCATTATAAAGGTTAAGACGATAGTGTCCTTTTTAAGCCCAATTATGCGTTAGAAGGCAAGACCATGATGTTGGGTTGCGTGGCTACTACAGCCTGAGCGTTTGCTGTTGTTGATCCTCACCATAGAGCGACAAGACTTATATTTAGTTTTCAGTCCTGTTGGTTTGTCTTCTAAACCAGCTACCCCAAGATTCTCAATTTTTTTTCCGAAGTTGATAAAAATACTCTCTGGTATATGGGTGCATTTCAAAATGTCGTTTTTTCGGGTCTTGCATCAGCGATGCGTAGTGGGTCAAGAGCGCATGCGAGTGAGTCCGAAGGACCGAGCGAACAGCGAGCCCCGTAATGAGTCTGAAAATAGTCGTCGTATGATCTAAGTCGCAGCTATTTTGAGTGAGATCGAAGAATAAAAATACGCGCATAGCCAAGGCTACACTTGATGTCGTCTGAAAAGAGCTAGAGCTTAGAGAATTTTACTTTAGACGAGTGCTGAAGAGAGAGCATAGCCTCAAGTGCTACGCGACCGATG
>SLDF01000298.1 GCA_007125435.1 Saprospiraceae bacterium | reverse complement strand
TGAAAGTGCTTCAAAGGTTGCTAATTTCCTATCGCGAAATTACGAGATCCAAATAGGAGACCGAATCGCCATTATCGCAGAAAATTGTATTGAATATATACTGCTTCTTGGTGTAGCCCAGAAAATGGGGATTATACTGGCACCATTGAATTATAGATTACAGCCCGTAGAGCTCGACGGTTTGATGGAACAAGTCACCCCTTCACTCGTCCTTTTTGACCAAAAATATGAGCAAAAGATTGCTGCCACCAGTCACGCAAAGTCTAATGTCAGACAAATGCCAATAGAAGCATTAATAGATCTCAGTCGCTCAGAAAGTGGAATTTTTGAAAACATCCATATTGATGATGACCATGCTGCGCTTATCATATTTACCAGCGGTACTACAGGACAACCTAAGGGTTCGATTTACACGCACAAAATGATGCATTACAACAGTCTGAACACCAGCCTTAGGCTTGACATTACATCAAAAGACCGATCAATAAATTGTGCGCCGCCATTTCATACCGGTGGCTGGAATGTCTTGCTTACGCCATTTATACATCATGGTGCATTCACCCTGATCATGAAAAGTTTTGACCCTGACATTGTACTACAGAGCCTGGAAAAGGAACACATAACTGTATGGTGGGCTGTACCAACTATGCTTAAGATGATGCAGGACGCACCTTCATTTAAAACCTTGAATCTTGAAAATGTAAGATATTTCATTGTCGGAGGTGAAGCGATGCCCCTTCCCCTAATAAGGCTTTGGGAAGACAGGGGCATACCGATAAGACAAGGTTATGGCCTTACAGAAGTGGGTCCTAATGTCACATCCCTTAACGAAGAAGACAGCATAAGAAAAATTGGAAGTATCGGCAAACCCAACTTTTACTATGAAATCAAAGTCATTGATGAAGATGGAAATAAAGCTGAAGTGAATGCTCCAGGTGAGCTATGGCTATCCGGCCCTACTGTATCTCCAGGTTATATAAACATAAACCCAAAAGATGACAAGGATAGAGTCAATGGCTGGTTTAGGACAGGTGATATCGTGACCGTAGATGATGAAGGCTTCCTATTCGTAGTGGATAGAATAAAAAATATGTACATAAGCGGAGGTGAGAATGTATACCCTACCGAGGTAGAAGGTATTATAAGACAAATAGATGGCATAGATGACGTTGCCATTATTGGCGTCCCTCACGAAAAGTGGGGTGAAATAGGAAAAGCTTTTGTCGTACGTAAAAAAGGAACGAAATTATCTGATGAGGATATTTTGAGGTTTTGTGCATCAAAAATGGCAAAATATAAAGTACCTGGGACAATTGCCTTTGTAGAAGAATTGCCCAAAAATGATGCGGGCAAAATAGACAAAAAAGTATTGAAACAATTTTCTTAAATTAAATATGAGTATTATGAAAGTGAATTATTTAAGTGTGATAATGCTATTGGCATTAATGGGTATGGTCATGACATCTTGCAGTAGAGATGACGATGACGATCAGGGCATGCCCGCAGATTTTTTAGATTTGACCATTGCTGCGGATAACAGCTCTGCTTCTTTATCTTTCAATGTCGGAGTTTTTGGAGACAGCAATGGAAGTGAAGCATTGACAGAAGATGCATTCCAGGTTTCTCTCGACGGTGGTACAGCTACTTTGGCTGATTTTAGTATTGCTCACACGGCAGGGGTAGCACAGGTAACATTTAACCTTACCTTAAATGGCTCTGCTGATGGCAATGAGGTCATAACCATTTCACCGGCCGGCAACAATAGTATCTACACGCAAAGTGGCGCAGCTATGTCTTCAGATGTTACTATTACTGCTGAATTAAATGAAACCGGAGTTATTGGACAGTGGTCTTCATCAGGAGACAATGTTGCTCTTCTTTTGAGACAAACAGGTATTGATTCTATATATGCAGAGTTCAGAGCAGATAACACCTATATTGTCGAAGCTTTTCAAGCTGACGGATCGAGAACTGAACTGACCGGTACATACGGACAAGAGCGGTCAGGCGTAGGTAACATTTACAATATTGTCCTTACCCAGAATACGCCGAATTCCCTTATCAGTGAAGGTATTTTTGAAGTGACCTTTGAAGACGATCAAACTATTCTTAGATATGAAGTCGCTCAAACTGACCCAAATATTCCGGGTGTAACACCTCCATCTGCGGAAGATGGATTTGGTAGTACAAGCGGTGGTGCTTTTGGTGAATCGAATATACAGACTTACGTACGGCTTTAATATTTTTCAAAAGCAGGGGGCATTTTTGTTCCCTGCTTTTTTTATTAAATTATGATATGATAAGAAATGCTACTACGTTCATACCTATCTCTTTTTTTAGTTCTTTTTTTAGGCCATAGTTTATTGGCTCAAGACCCACCTTCCACAACGGGTGCCAGGTACTTTGACCTCAACATCCCTAAGAAGTCAAATAAAGAATTGCAGTTCTTTGCCTTCTTTATCAATCAAGGTGTGGGTTCAAACTTTTATCCAACTAATGAATTCTTGAGAGGGCAAGTCGTCGGTAGACTATTTGGCAGAAACACAACTACCACATCTGATACGGCCAGGGCACTTTATGTCGAACAAAGGATAATACCATTCTTTGTGTATACACCTCGCATATTTAATGGTAAAGCAACGCTGAGAGCATCTTTTGAAATAGACTGGACCTGGGGTGATGTGGCCTATGGTACAGGCGGTAATCTGGGTGCAGCTATCTCTGCTGACCAAGTCAACATCCAAACACAAAATGTGCAGGTTGAGTATAGACCAACTGATAATATCTTTATCAATCTGGGTCTCATGCGTATGTTCGACAGTCCATATGACCCTTATAGAACTGCCTTTGACAAATTGATGAATACCGGGTACAGATTGGCCTACTTTGGCACTGATGCTGCCGGTTTATCAATACTGAAAGTGACAGATTTTTCAAGATATAAGTTGTCATGGTATAAATTTTATGAAAATGATATCTACAGAGATGATGATGTAGATATGTTTGAATTCATGACAGACTTCCATGTTACGAACAAATGGACATGGGGTGGATCAATTCAATATGTAAGGGACAGGGCTAATGGTAAAGGCGGCGTCTCTATCCTGGGACAAGGGCTAAATTCTCTGCTGGCAGAGTATAATGGCACTTTTAAGTTTAGATTTGGTAATAACCCTTACAAAGCCGACATTGTATGGTTAGGCACTTACTTCAATAGGAATGTTGACTTCATCCTGGACAGGTGGTTTTTAAGTGGTTTTTTCAATTATAATCTGGGATCTGCCAGAGTAAGACCCATGGGCTCTGACTCTTATGACAATCGAACAACCATTGCCGGATTTGGTGCTAATCTTAGGGGAGGTTACAGATATGGCCAAACAGTCGATGATATCATTAAGTTTGATTTTCTATACACAACCGGTGACGAAAATGGGCTGAATGATAATAGATTTAGCGGCGTCATGACTGGTAATACATGGGGTTCTCCTGCCGGCATTTTTATTAGTACAGGTTCTTACCTCTTACTTCCCCACCCTAATGTAGTAAATAGATTCACACCTGTAGTGGCAGACATATCAAATATGGGCTATGGCATATCAGCACTAACCTATAATATTTCCAAAGGACTAATCCCACATAAGCTAATAGGTAGAGTCGGTGGAGCTGTTGCATATAGTAATACTACACCTATCGGCGGGGGCAGATATATGGGTACAGAGTTTAATGGTGCAGTCATTTACAATCTTGGCCCGTTCATGAGTATAGAACTGCATGGCGCCGTCATGCCATTGGGCGATTTTTTTGATAGTGCAGATGAGCGATATGGGTCACCGATAAACGGTGGTAATTTTGGCGAACGACCCACGTCACCCTGGACAGGTTTTGCTTTATTTAAATGGTTGATGTTCTAAAACAAAGGAAGATGATTTACAGATATTTTTTACTTTCTTGTCTTTTCATTGTACAATATAATGGCTTTGCGCAAAGTAAAATACACCCATATAAAAACCTCACCCCATTAGAGGAGATGAGAGATTTGGAATACCCCTTCACAGTCCATTATGCGACTATTGACTCTGTCACTGAGATAGCATATGTGGATGAAGGTACAAGCGATACTATAATTCTATTTATTCACGGACTTGGCTCTTACTTACCAGCATGGCAGCGCAATATCTCAGAACTCAGCAAACATTTTAGATGCATTGCAATTGACCTACCAGGATATGGAAAATCCAGTAAACATCCTCATAGTGGTATGATGACATACTTTGCGCAAGTATTAACTCAATTCATGGATCAGCTTAACATAGAAGCAGCTATTTTAGCGGGGCACAGTATGGGCGGACAAATTTCTATCGTGACTGCGCTGTATCATCCTAAGAGAGTAAAAGCACTAATTCTGGCCGCCCCTGCCGGATTTGAGGTGTTCAATGAAGGACAAAAAGAATGGTTTAGAGAAGTCATGACGTTACAATCCGTAAAATCAACACCTGTCGAGGCCATACAAAATAACATTGCCTACAATTTTTACAATATGCCCAAGGATGCGGACTTTATGGTAAGAGATAGAATTGCCATGCGCTCCGCTAAAGACTTTGAAGCCTATTGCTATGCTATAGTAAGAAGTGTAAACGGCATGGTAGATGAGCCTGTATTTGATTATCTTCCTGATGTCAAACAAAAGACTCTGGTACTATATGGACTTCGAGATAATCTCATACCTAACCGCTATCTCAACCCGGGATTTACTAAAGATATCGCCATCCAAGGCACTGAACAAATGCCAAATGCCAAGCTAGTATTACTGGAAAAGACGGGACACTTCCTCCAATTCGAACAACCCGAAAAGTTTAATGAGGAGGTTACAGAATTTGTAAAGGGGCTCTAGTTGTATTTTGCTCAGGTTTTTTAATAGACTCAAGAAATATCAACACATCCTATCATTTGACAAAAAACCGCCTTTGAATGTCAGTAACGATAAGCCTACTGAACAAGCTACCAGCAACTAACAACTAGGTATTGCGTGAGGGATAGAAGTGATATGAGTGACTGGCGAGTGGATAGCAGGAACATGCAGATAGGGGCAACCAGAGGGAGCTACTAGATGCATAGTGACTGCCCATGAGACAGTCAGGAATACAAGCGGATAGCCCGACCCCGCACGATAGTAAGGGGGCACGCCCAAAACCAAATTAATTTTAAACATAATATTCTGCTAAGAAGCTCATTTTCTAAAGCGAAAACCTAGCGCTTATGATCTGTCTGTGGTGCACCTCTGATTAAGTCCAAGGTACTGATGGAAGCGGCCATAGTGCCCCATACCGGTGATAAAAAGATACCTAAAACCGGAATGCTGAAAATTAACATGAATACGAATCCATTACCGAGAGTCATCCAAAAATGGTGGCGCATGAATCGAATAGATGCCGGAATGCCGTAATAACGCTCAAGGGTGTAATCCATATTGACACAGCCGGCGAAGTAAGAATGTACTAAAAAGATGGCAGGGCCGGTAATGATGGCCATACCGGGAATAAGCGAAAGTAACAATAGTAGGACTACCCATAATATCTCCCAAAATATAAGGCGGGTCGATATACCCACGCCTCTGATTATCTCTTTGAAAAATTGGCTGACGGCCTGGCCACCTTCGTACCCTTCGATGCTGCCGTATAGAGATTTTTCGACGCGCTGTGACAGGAAGCTCATAAATGGAAAAGCTATGATCAACACCAAATACTTGAAAAGTAAAACGCCCAAAGACAAGATAATCAAAGCTGTCAGCACTGCTACTGTGACAGAGATCAATGACTTGGCTGTATCCCAGGGATACCAGCCCTCTATCGTCTGCGAGATGGGAGGGGCAGCGTAAATAATCAGCATGGCCAATCCAACACCTACTAAAATGCTAACAGCTATCGGAATCCAAACAAATGACCACCAGCCATGCCTACCGGCTAGCTGTAGGCTTGTGTTGTAAGCTGATATGGCTCGGACAAAATCACCCATTATGATTAGCTTAGTTTATATTGACCTGTATCGTATCAGGTAAAAAAGGAGAAGCATCTCCCCCTCCTTTGATGATCTCTCTGACAATGGTAGAACTGATATGTGAATACTGCGGCAATGCAATCAGGAAGACGGTCTCGAGCTCTTTACCAACAATGCTATTGAGCTGGGATATAGTTTTTTCATAGTCGAAATCTGATGCGTTTCGCAGCCCCCTAATTAAATACCTGGCGTCGATCTTATTGCAATAATGGGCGGTCAGCCCTTCAAAGTGATCTACTCTGACTTTACTGTTCGATTCGAAAACTTTGTTGAGCCATTGTAACCTTTGATCCAGATCAAACAAAGTCTTCTTCTGTGAGTTGACACCGACAGCTATGACAATCTCATCAAATAATGGCATCGCCCTTTGGATAATATCGTAATGCCCAATAGTGAATGGATCAAATGACCCGGGAAATACTGCTCGCTTCATACTTTAATCGTTTTTCTTGGTGCCTATCTCAAAGATACTTTCCAAGGCCCTACCTTAATAAGGAAATCGACTAGCTATTTTAGTTCTTGGACATAAGGTATTCAAGTTGTATCGTTCGGCTTTTATTCAAAGTCATAACCTTACCGTGGTAAATGTTTTCTTTATCCCGCATAAAGCGGCTTAAAAAGCTACTTGACACTGCCTAACCAAAACCTTCCCACTAATACTCACATCAAAAATGCATCATAAAATAAAAATCTCCAAACCATGTACATTCACAGTTTGGAGACCTCTAGCCATTCAAAATTTATCTTACAAATTCAATCTATCTTTGCTTTTCTTCTTTGGTGTCTTTCATATCTTCAGCGTTGAGCGCACGTACTGATTTAAGCCTATTGGCTTCCTTTTCTTTTCTCATTTCTTTTTGGTTTTTCATGTGCTCTTTGTAAGTCTTGTATTGCTTCTCACTTAGGACATCAGCTATCATAATTTCCTTATTGCTGTTGATATCTCTGATGGCTTCATTGCGAGCAGCCTTTTCCTCATAATCCGTAACAGCTCTGGACAACATAGTCTGATGACCCAACTCAATCTTGTCCAACATTGCTATCTGTTCATCACCTAGCTCCATAACATCTAACAACTGCTTGGTAAAGTCAGTCTGAGGTGTAGCCTGTCCAAATGATATAGCACTAAATGCAGCTACTAAAACAAAAGATGTGAATAGTCTCATTGTAAATATTTTTTTATTGGATTGCAATATACGAATTTTCGCTTTTATATCCATATTATAGAGAGAATTTGACTTCTAAATGTTTTAACAACCTCCATGATCTCATTGACAGATATTGACACCGCACTATTCTATACATCACAAAAAATAGATGTAACTTGCCCCAAAATTCAGTTATTATGAAAGTCGTCTTCATGGGCACAGCAGACTTTGGTGTCCCTACATTGGACATCATACATCAGAGCGATGCATTTGAGATTGCAGGTATAGTGACTGCTGCTGATAAATTTGGCGGCCGAGGCCGCAAGCAGTTGCTACAGTCTCCTGTCAAAGTATATGCCTTAGAGCATAACCTCCCCTTGCTCCAGCCAACTAATCTCAAAGATGAAGACTTTTTGAAATCTATTGCATCATGGGAGGCTGATATTTTTGTCGTCGTAGCTTTCAGGATGCTTCCCAAAGTGGTATGGGCTATGCCACCTATGGGCACCGTCAATCTGCATGGTAGTTTACTGCCCAAATACAGAGGTGCAGCTCCCATCAACTGGGCTATTATAAATGGCGAAAAAGAAAGCGGTGTTACGACTTTTATGATTGATGATAAGATTGATACCGGTCACATATTGCTCAAAGCCTCAACCGAAATCCTACCTGTAGATACTGCGGGTACTCTCCACGACAGACTCATGGGGGTTGGTGCTCAGCTTATGTTTGACACACTCATAGGCTTGAAAAACAATACGCTAAAGCCACAGCCTCAAGATGAAAATGAGGTCACTCATGCCCCTAAGCTATTCAAGCACAATACTGAGATAGACCCTAAGCTATCCGGTCAGAAAATCATCAACTTCATCAGAGGCTTAAGTCCATATCCCGGTGCCTGGCTCCCATTAGAGCATACGGAGCTCAAAATCTTCAGCGCTAAGCTAGCAGATGCACCACAGTCAGATGAAGCAGGTGACAAAACCGTCTTTATCCATGACAAAACCCTGTATATGACTACTGGAGACGGCTGCATAGAAATCATACAAGCACAAATAGCCGGTAAACGCCGTATGTCCGGCACCGACATAGCAAACGGGCATCGCAGTTTGTTTGACTAGCTTGCAATGACCAATTTGGTGACCATACGATCTTTAGCCCTTCAATTGCTTTGCTCTTTCAGTTATCACTTCCACCACCTCAGGATCCAGTAATGTAGATGTATCCCCTAGATTTGATGTATCGCCCTCGGCGATCTTTCTTAGGATTCTTCTCATAATCTTACCGGATCTCGTCTTAGGTAGCCCCGGGACAAATTGAATAATTTCTGGCTTGGCTATTTTACCGATATGCTCTACCACAGAGTTTATGATTTCTGATCTGAGATTATCTTCATTATCAGGCTCGTCTTTCAAAATGATATAAGCATATATAGCTTGACCCTTGATCTCGTGCGGATAACCTACAACGGCTGATTCTGCTACTTTCTTATTGGTATTGATGGCATCTTCTATTTCAGCAGTGCCAAATCGGTGACCTGATACATTGATAACATCATCTACCCTGCCTATGATACGATACATACCATCCTTATCCCTTTTGGCACCATCGCCAGTGAAATAATACCCCTTGTAATGAGAGAAATAGACGACCCTGCAGCGCTCATGATCACCATAAGTAGTTCTTAATATGGATGGCCATGGATATTTTATACACAGATAGCCTTCCACATCATGCTCTGTAATCTCGTTCCCATCTGCATCGAGCAATACGGGTTGTATTCCGGGTAATGGATATCCCGCATGTGCAGGTTTCATAGGCGAGGCACTTCCAATACCACTGATCATAATACCACCGGTCTCTGTCTGCCACCACGTATCCACGATTGGGCTCTTTTCTTTACCGACATTGATGTGGTACCAGCTCCAGGCTTCTTCATTTATAGGTTCACCTACAGAACCCAGTACTTTGAGCGAATCCAGACTATAGCTTAGTACGTGATCATCCCCTGCCGCCATTAATGCCCTGATAGCCGTAGGCGCCGTATAAAACTGTGTAACACCGTGCTTATCACATACTTGCCAGAATCGCCCGGGACTGGGATAAGTCGGGACACCTTCAAACATCATAGTCGTCGCACCATTCAGCAATGGCCCATAAATAATGTAGGTATGACCTGTAATCCAACCGACATCTGCCGTACACCAATAGACATCCGACTCTCGATATTGAAAAACATTCTTAAACGAATAGCCGGCATATACCATGTAACCACCACAGGTATGCACCACACCCTTAGGCTTACCAGTAGACCCCGAAGTGTATAATATAAACAACATATCCTCCGCATCCATCGGTTCGGCAGGGCAGTCTGCTGACACCTCTGTCAATTCGTCGTGCAGCCATACATCTCTACCCTCTTCCATATTCACCGCCCACTGCGTACGTTCTGTGACGATGACCCTCTCTACAGAAGTGCACTCTTTTAGTGCCTCATCCACGACGCGCTTTACAGGTATCTCCTTAGTCCCTCGATAGAGACCATCACTGGTCAAGACAAGCTTAGCACTGGCATCATTGATTCTATCTGCCAAAGCACCCGCAGAGAATCCAGCAAATACAACTGAATGTATTGCACCTATCCGCGCACATGCCAGTACAGCAACCGTCAGTTCGGGCACCATTGGCATGTAGATAGCGATACGGTCGCCTTTCTGCGCCCCATTGCGCTTCAGTACATTGGCGTACTTGCACACCTGCTCATGCAGTTCCCTGTACGTATATCGTACGAATCTCTCCTTCGGGTCATTTGGTTCCCAGATTAAAGCCAACTTATTACCTCTTTGCTTGAGATGCCTATCCAGACAGTTCTCCGTTATATTCAGTTTTCCATTGATAAACCACTTGACATCTGGCTTTTCAAAGTCCCATTCCAGCACCTTGTCCCACTTTTGCTGCCACTGGTATTTTTCCGCTATTCCTGCCCAGAAACCTTCGGGGTCTTTTACACTTTTCTCATATTCAGATCGGTATTGAGCCATCGACTCTATCATAAAATCCATTCTATCTCGATTTACTATTAATTAATGATTGATTCAATCGACAGCGTACTCACCCATCGACAAAGCCAAGATAATGACTTCATCTATACTAGGCAAATTATCCGCTCATATTCACCTATTTGAGTCTCCTGTTTTTACTATAATATTGGAGTGTTTTGGGCGTGTCCCTTCGGGCCGGGCTATGCGCTTGTATTCCTGACTGTCTCGTGGGCAGTCACTATGCATCTAGCGGCTTCCTCCGGTCGCCCCTATCTGCATGTTCCTGCTTTCCACTCATCAGCCACTCATATCGCTTCTATCCCTCACGCGAGAGTTAGCTTCAAGCTTCAAGCTGCTAGTTAGATGTATTTTGTTTACGCCTGAGTTCAGCATTCGCCTCACTCCGGCTGTTTAGGCAAACGGTCGGCTATCGCCTCCGTTTGCTGTTTATGCTACAAGCACTCCGTGCTCTCCGCTGTTAAACCCGGATTATGCATTGGAAATTCGTAATGAGGGTTAAAATGGCAAAAAAATAAGTGATTTCGTGAATGAGCCATAGTCAACCCTACGGTGAGTGAACACAATCAAGCAAAGCGACTTATTTTGAAGCCATTTGAAGCCGTAATACCCGCCTGCTGCCATCGACAGGTGGCGGGCAGGGATTTTCTAATGCATAATCCGGGTTAAAGCTTAAAGATCACTGGAGGCTTTCAATTATTAATTTGAATTCTTTTCTCCTTTTGAAATTTAGGGGTGCGACTATCCCGATAATCCAGGATGGTCATATTCATTAGAAAGATGCTGATAAAATTCCGACTCTCATCCTGGAAATTCCTAACTCGATTTATGTGCTTGATCTTCTTAATGAGGGTTCGTATGGAGATAAAAAAGAGAAATAAATATTATCGGATTAATCATCTGTGCTTGATGATTTGGTCAGGAGTCTGTTTTTGGGGCTGGTGTAGTTTAATTTTAAGATTTGAAAAGCATTCTTTGTTAAGTTTCCAAAAAGAGAGCAGTCGACGCTGAGCCAGAGTCGGCAATACTTTCATTGTTGCTTTGAAGAGAAGTCTTAGTATAGGTGTCAAATTAGGGAACAGTCGACGCTGAGGCGAGGGCGGCTCAGTTCCCTCATTATCGGCTTGACGTTTAGTCAACCCGATTGCTTTGCACCATTCGGTCATGCACCACTCAGTCACCTTTCAGGGCTTTTGGTGATTGGTTATCAGTAGTGTAAAGGCAATACACAAGAAAGGAATGAATTATTGGTGTGTGCTTTTAATCTGTGGTGAGCCTTTCAGTTTAGAATGATCATTAATGTCATTTTGTTTAATATTTTCTTTGTTTGATATCTCATATGCCCTGAAGGGGCAAGACATCACAGCGTCGGGTATCACCCGACGTCTGGGTCGATATATTGAACTCACCCTGAAAGGGTGAAACACAATGCCTGCTTAGGATTGATACCTCATTATTAATTTATTTATCGACGTCAAATTTTTTACCTTTTGTTTTTTTGGATGATGTTTTCTGGTGGTTTTCAATGTTATGGCTGCATTTCAAAATGTCGTTTTTCTGGGTATTACATCAGCGATGTGCAAGGGTGGCGACGCAGGAGCCAGACTCAGCGTAGCAAAAGCGAAGCTGAGGCCGACCGTACAGGGAGCCCTGGAACGAGTCTGAAAATAGTCGTCGTATGGTCTAAGTCGCAGCTATTTTGAGTGAGATCGAAGAATAAAAATACGCGCATAGCCAAGGCTACACTTGATGCCGTCTGAAAAGAGCTAGAGCTTAGAGAATTTTTCTTTAGACGAGTGTTGAAGAGAGAGCATAGCCTCAAGTGCTACGCGACCGATGAAGCAGGAAGTATAAAGTAAAATTATCAAGCAGTGCAGCGGTCTAGACTTTGAAGATGGCATCAAGGGTAGCCAAACTTCGTCAGTATTTTTTTTCGAAGAGATTGCTCAAAAGAGCAAGACATGGGGGCATTAAGATGGCTATTTTCAGACTCTCAATAGCGACCCGAAGGGTGATGCCCAAAGCAAAAAATTGAAATGCACATGATTGAACTGTCAATAATAATTAAGACTCTTAAAACTGCAGCGACACTCAATAGCAGCCCTGTCAACAAAAGCAGATAGCTTGACTCCTCCCCACAATAGCCAAGATGTTGTCTCAAAAAACTCAACGTAAAGAAGAGAGCATGCCCAAAACATTAAAAATATTAGTATTTTACTACTGCTTTCGCTTAACAAAAGATATACTTTTACGATTTAGATGCAGATGTAATAAAAAACGAAATGAATGCAAGAACCGGCTGATAGACGACATACTTTGATGAGGATTCTCCTCCATTTTTTCCTGAGTCTATTCTCGGGGCTTACCATCAGTTCTGTGCTCATGATTGCACTGATGGATGATATGGGTGATCGGCTGTATCTACAGATTTTGATTTCTCAGATGGGACTTTTTATTATACCGGTCGTGCTTTTTGGAATTTTAGAGTACAAGAAGGATTTTGCATCGAAGTTTATGGCTAATAGATGGCCGGGGTTCAAAGTACTGTCGCTGAGCATTTTGGCTATTGTTTCCAGTTTTTTCTTCGTGCAGTTTCTGTATAAAATCAACAAAATGTTACCTCTACCAGAGTGGATGACTGTGCAAGAAGCTGACAAAATGAACCTTACAGAGGAAGTGCTCAATATGACATCAACGCCTGACCTCATGATCAATCTGCTGATAATCGGACTACTACCCGCTCTAGGCGAGGAGTTTTTATTCCGTGGAGTTATCCAGAAGTACATCATTCAGTTCACTAAGAAACCTTGGCTTGGTATACTCGTCACTGCTGCTGTATTTTCAGCTATTCATTTTCAGTTTCAAGGTTTTATACCGAGAATGGTGCTTGGCGTTTTGTTGGGTTACTTGTATTGGATAAGCCGATCCATATGGTTACCCGTGATCGTACACTTTTTTAACAATGCCTATCAAATCATATTGCACTATATGTTTTTGACAGGAGAAAGCGAGTTGAACCTACTTGAAGATATAACTGTCGAATGGCACACAGCGCTGATATCAGGCGGCATTACGGCAGTCCTGCTCATCTATTTACATCAACACATCAAGAAAGCATCTGACCTTTTGCTATAGGTCGATCGCCTAGAATGTATAACAAAATAGAGTTAACTGTCAAATCACTTTCTGTACTTATGCTAGCTAAATCCTAGTAAGAAAGACCCTGTTGGACCAATGCACTTTGTTCCTTGGAGGTTGTAGCATTATATAGCAGTTTATAATAGTCATCTACCATTCTCGAGGACTCGAAGTAGTCGTGAACATCATCCATGGACTGCAGCATAATATCAGCCCAGTCAGAAGGCTTATTATAGTAAATAGGCAGTACTTCGTTATTGAGTATTTTAAAAATAGCACTGCGGTCAGCCTCATCTCTTTCCTGCTCGTCCACCTCAGGCGGAGTTACAGGTATGACGAAGGCATTTTTACCATGCTTTGCAAACTCACGAATCCAACCATCATCAGTGGATAAACTGATACCGCCATTCATGGCTGCTGTCATACCACTTGTACCAGAAGCCTCTCTGGTAACAATTGGTGTATTCAGCCATATATCAGAACCATCCTTGAGCAGCTTTGAAAGTTTCAATTCATAGCCCGTAAGCACTGCTAAGCCTTCGTATTTTTTGCTGAGTTCCACCAATTGATTAAATAGGTCGATAGCTTGCTGATCCAGCGGGTAAGGCTTACCGGCCCATATGATCTGGACGGGGTAATTTTTATTATTCAATAAGGCTTCTAGGTCAGCAATGTCCCTTGTGATGAGGTCAGGCCTCTTGTAATAAGCAAAGCGTCTAGCCCAGACAATGGTCAAGACCTTGGGGTCGTATAGTTTACCGGTTTGATCAACGACTTCCTCAAAAAGCTTTTCTTTCAGCTCATGCTTTCTTTCGAGGAGTAGTTTTTTGTCTTTACTGCGTCTGGCCACTTCTAGAATGCTGTCCGCCCAAAACATGGCATTCTGTGTATTAGTAATGTGTATGATGGGGCATATGCCTCCATAAGAGGCCCACATGTTTCTAGCCACTTCCCCATGCAGCTTACTGACACCATTAGCGATGCGGCTAAGTCTTAGAGCGACTAAAGTATGGTTAAATAATTCGCCATCTACGCCTGTTATATCTCTCACCTCTTTCAAGCTGAGGTTGCCAAAGAAAGTCATTTTTTCGAGAAAGTGGATCAGGTGTTTTTCGTTACCTGCTTCTTCCGGTGTATGTGTGGTAAACACTAAATTTTTTTTAACTTCATCTACACTTCTATATTTTTCGTAAAGCTGGAAGGCTATCGGCAAGGCGTGTGCTTCGTTGATGTGATAAACATCAGGCGTATAACCCAACTCCTCCAATAGTCTAAAACCTCCTATTCCTAGTACCATACACTGAGCAACTTTGGCCGCCTGGTTATTATCATATAGCTTATGAGTAGTGGATCTGGCCAGATGGTTATTCTCAGGTATATCCGTAGTCAGTAAGAATAAGGGCGCTGTACCAAAAGTCTCAGGGTTGAGAAAATAGGCCTTGACCCAAACAGGGGAACCGTGTATAGTGATTTGAAACTTTATACCTGTATCTTCCAGGAAATTGTATTGCTTCCTGCGAAACTGGACACCTAATGTATCATCGTCTTTTCTGACCTGATCATAGTATCCATATGACCAAAGGATACCTATCCCGATTTTATTTTGCTTAAGCTCGTAAGCCGATCTCATATGAGATCCAGCCAAAAAGCCTAATCCACCGGAGTAAATTTTCAATGCTTGATCGATCGCAAATTCCATGCAGAAATAGACGGATGACATATCGTACTTCTTGTCAAATTCATAAGGATGCTGGAAACGCGATGGTAATATTGCTGACATAAGTTTTATTATTTTCGTAGCGTAAAGATAAGTAATTAATTGTTTGTGTAACTATAACAATAAGATTAAACTCATTTTCTATGGAATCGACACATTGGACTATTGTTTTACAAATTTAGCCCAGCCCGCTCGCATGACGATAACCAGACCGATAAAAATCACTATGGCCAATGAAAACGGTAGATAACTAAATACCCTGAAAGATGTCCTATCTACCACCCATAAGATGATCAACAAAGTCAACAACATCATAAATAGACCCCACAACCTATCAAACCCGGGTATTCTTTTCAGGTCAACCTGTCTTCTGATGATAAAAAAGGTGACGACCATGCTTACTAATGGTAAAACATGAATCAACAAATTCATAGCCAAAACACTCTGTTTTTCAAATAGAAATAAATATGCATTAAGTGTGAGGATAAA
The DNA here is from genome assembly GCA_007125435.1 of Saprospiraceae bacterium. Lineage (GTDB taxonomy): Bacteria > Bacteroidota > Bacteroidia > Chitinophagales > Saprospiraceae > SLDF01. The sequence continues at coordinate 2,568 of SLDF01000298.1, read as the reverse complement.
TAAGCCTGGAACGGCTGTACCATAGATCAGTCCAGTGTATATGAATGTGAATGGACTACCATGCCTTTTGTCATAGGATACCAAAAACATCATTAAAGCCATTACCGGAAAAGTAATGATGTAAACCAGCATGTAGATAGGATCTGCCACAATAAGGTCAAAAAAGTCCTGTAAAGTCATTTTTTATAGTTAGGTAATGACGGTTTGAAGTTTCAATGTTCAATTCACAAATTGGCATCAACTGTAATGATTGATAAGTGTCTTTAAAACTTGAGTAGCAGCTTTAGGAATGACAGTACCCGGACCGAAGACAGCAGAGACGCCTACCTCATACAGATAATCATAATCCTTCGGCGGTATGACACCTCCGACTACGACCAGGATATCATCTCTTCCGAGTGCTTTGAGCGCCTGCAATGTTTCCGGGACCAGCGTCTTATGTCCAGCGGCAAGAGAGGAAATACCTAAAATATGTACATCATTTTCAACAGCCTGCTTTGCTGCCTCAGCCGGTGTCTGAAATAATGGCCCAATATCAACGTCAAAGCCAAGGTCTGCAAAACTGGTAGCGATCACCTTTGCACCTCTATCGTGACCGTCTTGTCCAAGCTTGGCAATCATGATGCGCGGCCTCCTTCCGTCTAGCTCTGCAAATTCGTCAGATAAGGCGAGTGCCTCCTTGAAAGTTTCATCCATTTTGATTTCATTTGAATACACACCGGTTACCATCTGTGATGAGGCTTTGTGTCTGCCAAATACCTCTTCCATTGCCATAGATATCTCGCCAAGTGTAGCCCTACACCTGGCAGCTTCTACCGCAAGTTCCAGCAAATTACCATTACCACTTTGCGCACATGCTGTGATAGCAGATAAAGCAAGCTGGGTATCGTCCTCGTTCCTATTGGACTTAACAGCATCAATACGATCGATCTGCGACTCCCTTACTGCTGTATTATCAATCTCCAGGACATCGAAAGCTTCAGAGTCATCGGACTCAAAGATATTCACGCCAATTATTTTATCAAGCCCACTATCAATCCTGGCCTGTCTTCGTGCTGCTGCCTCTTCGATTTTGAGCTTTGGTAGCCCATTCTCTATCGCCTTCGCCATACCACCCATATTTTCAACCTCAGTGATATGTGCCCATGCCTTTTGCATGATGGCATAGGTGAGATACTCCAGGTAATATGATCCACCGAAAGGGTCAATAGACTTTGTGATATTGGACGTATTTTGCAGATAAATCTGCGTCTCTCTGGCAATTTTTGCTGAGAATTCTGTAGGGAGGGCTATGGCTTCATCCAGGGCATTCGTATGCAATGACTGTGTACCACCCAACACAGCTGAAGCAGCTTCGAAGGCCGTACGGGCGATATTATTAAAAGGATCTTGTGCGGTTAATGACCAGCCTGATGTCTGAGAGTGGGTCCTCAAAGACATAGACTTTATATTCTGAGGCTCGAAGGTGGACATCAGTCTCGCCCAAAGCACTCTTGCCGCTCTCATCTTTGCAACTTCCATGAAAGTATGCATGCCTATACCCCAAAAAAATGACAGCCGCGGGGCAAACTCATCTATTTTCAATCCGGCTTTTATACCGGCTCTCACATATTCCAGTCCATCTGCGAGGGTATAGGCTACTTCAAGATCAGCCGGAGCACCAGCCTCATGCATGTGATATCCACTGATGCTGATCGAGTTGAACTTTGGCATGTGCTTAGCCGTATATCGAAAGATATCCGTAATGATCCTCATGGATGCTGCAGGTGGATAGATATAAGTATTGCGCACCATGAATTCTTTCAATATGTCATTTTGTATGGTGCCGCTTAATGCATCCGTTGACACCCCTCTCTCCTCGGCTGCGACGATGAAAAATGCCAGCACAGGAATCACAGCACCATTCATAGTCATAGAGACAGACATCTTGTCCAGGGGAATGCCATCAAACAGCGTCTTCATATCCTCAACAGTATCTATAGCGACACCGGCTTTGCCGACATCACCCTTAACACGCTCATGGTCACTATCATAGCCTCTATGTGTCGCCAGATCAAATGCAACAGAAAGCCCTTTTTGTCCTGCCTCCAGGTTTTTTCTGTAAAACTTATTACTTTCTTCAGCAGTGGAGAATCCTGCGTATTGTCTTATTGTCCAAGGCCTCTGTGTATACATAGAGCCATATGGCCCCCTAAGATACGGAGGTATGCCCGATACAAAACCCAGATGCTTTAAGCCCTGTGTATCTTCCTTTGTATATGCTTTGCGAATCGGAATTTGCTCTTGAGTCGTAAAAGCAGTTGACTGTGTTTTTGGCTTTGTGTGAATGTGATGTCTTAAACTAACATCATCAAAGTTTTTTCGCTCCATGAAAGCAAATATAAGATATTATGGTTTAATTTGACTGGAATGGATAAAAGGTATTAGCCGTTTTATCTTCTGATAATTTTGGATCACTTCTTTTTTCTGGGGACTAACACATGAAAATTCTACGGATCAATGATTGGCTAATCAGTTTATAGCCTTTTGTCATGATAAGAACATTTGAGAAATACATACATGTGGCAT
>SLDF01000106.1 GCA_007125435.1 Saprospiraceae bacterium | reverse complement strand
CGACATTTGACTCTTTTTATCTTTTCTTTTGTCTTGGCTCTTTTACCTTTTGCCTTGGCTCTTTTAAAATGTTCCTTTTATCTTTTTCCTTTTATCTTATCGCCCTGTTGCTCTTACCACTTTTGTCTGTTACCAAATTCCTCACAAGTCCTCTAACATGTATTCATCCATATTCCCATTCTTTGTAAAATTGATTCAGGAACTGCTGCATGAATGTGTGTCTTTCTTCCGCAATTTTTTTGCCTTCTTGCGTATGCATTCGATCCTTGAGCAGTAATAGTTTTTCATAAAAGTGGTTGATTGTTGGACCTTTATTATTCATGTACGTTTTCTTATCCATATTTAATATGGGTGGAATGTCAGGATCGTAAAGGGTTCTATTCTTGTAGCCGCCATAATTGAATGCCCTTGCGATCCCAATGGCCCCAATAGCATCCAATCTATCTGCATCTTGCACGACTTTAAATTCTATGGTATTGATCTTAGATATTTTATTCCCACCCTTGAAGGAAATATTTTCGATGATCTTGATGACATGATCGATCACATGTGACTCACATTTCTGTGCCGTCAAAAACGCCAAAGCCTTTGCTGGTCCTATGTCTTCATTGTTATTATGAAATTTATGATCTGCTATATCGTGTAATAGTGCTGCCAACTCTACCACAAATAAATTTGCACCTTCAGACTGTCCGATCTTTAGAGCTAATAATCGTACTCTATGGATATGCCACCAATCATGACCACCCTCTGCCTGCTCGAGAGTTTCCTTGACAAAGGCCTCTGCTGCTTCAATGATCTTATTTGATGTCATTCGCTTTCTAATTTATATAGTTTTTTACCGGCTTCTTCATATTTATCACCCTCTGTCCAAAACGGAGTTTTATCAGAGTCAGCAATTAGTCGAGTGATACGTGTTATGGATTTAGCATATTGTAAAAGGTAGGATGGAGATACCGTATCAGCTTCATCTGTCACTTGGTGATAATAATATTGGATGGCATCGTCAAATTCGGTAATACCCGGTGATATGTTGACGGCGGGCACGCCTTTTTGAGCAAATGATACATTATCTGATCTGTCATACAAATTTTGACGGGGTACCGGGTTTGGGAAGATACCTAGTCCAGCCCAATTAGCGCCATCCTTGATTAACTCATCGATGCCGGTACGTCCATGACCTATGACGGACACAACGGTTGTGTCATTATATCCTGCTCCATCAGTATTGATGTTAAGTATAGACTGGTCTAGGGGGACCACTGGGTGCTCTACGTAATATTTACTACCCAGTAAGCCTACTTCCTCCCCTGTAAGGGCAATGACTAAGACTGACCGCCTGGTAGGCTGTTGACTAATCGACTTAGCAGCCGCCATGATGGCTACAGTGCCCATGGCATTATCTCTGGCACCATTAAATATACTGTCCTCTTCATTGTAAAAGCCGCCACCATCTGCACCTGCGCCGACATGATCATAATGACCGGTCAATATCACATATTCGTTTTTTAAATTAGGGTCAGTTCCTTCAATAAGTCCGATCACATTCTGAGAGGTTAATTGATCGACCCTTGCTCCGGAGTGTTCAAATGCAGCACTTAAAGCCTCTTCTGTTTTTATCCAGCTATTTAAATCGCCCACTGATTGTTCTTTTATCCACCCGTAGCTGACGAACTCATCCTTATCTTGACCAGAGGCCAATTCCAACCCGCCTCTGGAAAAATATTGCTTGAAGAAGGACCATGGAAAACCCAATCGATATATTTCTATAACAGCCACCGCTCCTCTTTCAGCTGCCAGTTTACGTTTTACAGGTGCCAATCGCGATATTGTTAGAGGGTCTTGAGCATCGGGTGACCCGGGAAGTACGACGACTATTTTGCCTTCTGCCTGTACGCCTGCATAATCATCTATTTGGTTTTCTTGATCGACTAGTCCATGTCCTGCATATACAATTTGAGTTTTGCCATCAAATGGGTCACCCTTTAATATCATCATATCATCACCTTGTGTATATGTATGACCATCAAAAGTGAGTTTGCCTTCCCTGGGGATTGTAGTCTGCTCAAATGAAATGGTTTGGAAAAATGATCCATCATCACCCATTCCCTGCAGTCCATGAGTCTTAAAAAACTGACTTATGTACGTGGCGGCGGTGTCATTTCCCGGCTGCCCGGTTCTACGGCCCATTAATTCATCTGAGGCCAGGTAACTCAAATGCGCAAACAGGTCTTCTTTAGATAGTTTTGCCTCCGGATAAGTTGACTGTGCAAATAATAGGGTGCCCGATGTTAGAAAATAAATAAAAAATGTAAAGGACATTATCGCAATTTTCTGTCCATGTAAATATTGATATCCTGCATTTGATCTATTCATAGCGGTAAGATATGTATTAATAAAACTGATAAATTATTGATTTGTAAATATTTTGCAACTCGCATAAATAAAAGGTTTTTTCAGGTCAATGAGGTGAAAATACCCCCTAAAAGTAGTAAAATGACCTTTTTTGCTTGATACGCCTACATTTTATCTGCTTTTTCTTGTTTGAATAATAAATATCCATATATATTTGCAGCCGTTTTAATTAATTGTTCACACACATAAAATTTTTAAAAATGAACAAAGGTGATTTAGTAGATGCTATTGCTAAGGCAACTGGCTTAACAAAAGCAGCTTCTGCAGAAGCTCTTGATGCTACACTCGAAGCAGTAACAAATACTTTGAAAAAAGGTGATAAAGTAACTTTACCTGGTTTCGGTACATTCTCTACTTCTAAGCGTTCTGCTAGAACTGGTAGAAACCCACAAACTGGTAAAGAAATCAAAATTGCAGCTAAAACTGTTGCTAAATTCAAGCCAGGTAAAAAATTGGCTGATGCAGTAGCATAATTAGTAACATCTTTTGATGTAAAGATTTTAAAGCCACTCATGTTTATTGAGTGGCTTTTCTTTTAGGTGGCACCATCTCTTATGAGTTAATCTGGAGGTGGTCTAGAGTTAATCTTTATTTATTATTCCTTCCAGCACTTTTATGAATTACACTCGTTATTCTGTTATGAAAAATATGAATGTTTGGTTTGTCTTGATTTTTTTCATGATAAATCTATCCGCAAATGCCCAGATCAGTGATAGTCTAGATCTGGTTATTCAACAAAAAGAAAGAGATCTAAAAGCGCTTCAAGAACAGCAGCAACAATATGAGGCTGATCTAGAGGAGGTCAAGCTAGAACGTATTAGATTGCATTTGAAGAAAATGGGTGTGCCTGCTATTCGTCCTGATGAAGAGTTAATCATGCACTCGGCAATGGCGCTGGTTTATGATGACCATCACAAACAAGCAAAATGGGTGGCTCATATGATCGTCCCTGATGTCAGTGCAGGTAATATCGGTAGATCCAATGACTTCCGACCTGATCCTAAAATACAGAATGGGTCTGCTGTCGAAGAAGATTACTTCCTAAAAGAAAGACAGCCAGATGGTACATATAAATATGATGGATTTGGATTTGATAGAGGGCATTTGGCACCTTCTGCTGACTTCAGATGGTCTGCTAAAGCACTTTCAGAGAGCTATTTTTATTCCAATATGACTCCACAACGACCCGGTTTTAATCGGGTAAGCTGGGCAGAGCTTGAAGATGTATTTAGAGATTATATTCAGAGGCATCCTGAGACTGAGCTATACATGATTACTGGTCCTGTTCTTCATGATGATCTACCTGTCATAGAGCGAAGTATAAACAAGGTGTCTATTCCTGAGTGGCATTTCAAATTGGCAGTCGACCTGACTAATAGCAGGGCGATAGGCTTTTTAATGCCAAATAAACTCTGTGAGTATCCGGTCGATTACTATGCTGTATCAATAGACAGTGTAGAACAGCTGACCGGGATAGACTTCTACACACATATCCCGGAGCCTCTGCAGTCAGAGCTGGAGAAAATGAGTGACCCTATGCCATGGATTACTAAGTCAGAAGATAGTCAGGCCACGCCGATCAAACCATCATCTCTACCACCGAATCACTTCAATACAGTCCAGGCTGCCAGATATGTGGGTAGAAATGATGAGATCAATGTCTGCGGTACTGTGGTCAGCACAAAGCTGTCAGGGAAGGGTAACATTTTCTTGAATCTTGATAAGTCTTTTCCCAACCAGATCTTCACTGTAAGTATTTTTGCAGATAATGTCCCCAATTTTTCTTATTCACCGCATGAATACCTCAAGAATCAAAAAATCTGTGTGCGCGGCAAGGTATATAACTTCAGTGGTACAACGAGTATGAGCATTAAAAACGAAAAAGCCATTTCCTTTCCCGACGATCTTTAAACTTTCCCACAAATTTAGGGAGGGACAGGCAATAAAAGCCGTAATTGCATCAGCGATGTGGAAGGGTGGCGACGTCAGGAGCCAGACTCTGCGCAGCACAGCGGAGCAGAGGCCGACCGTTCAGGGAGCCCTGTAACGTAGCGACACGCCGAGGATACGAGGCGGGTGATGCCCAAAAGTGAATTTAAAAACATGCTAATAATACCTTTACAAAAATTATGCGTCCTCGCGTGAATTGGTTGTTTCAAATCGTATGTTAAGTGCAGAATTCAATTATATTTGCAACTGAATTTATCGATAAAAACGGTGCTGACTGTTTTTTAATCAATAGTTTACATATTGTTAATTGACTAAAATATGCCAAAAAGTATATCAGAGCTCGAAGCCATCGCATCCCAGGTAAGAAGAGATATTGTGAGACAAACGCATTTTGCTGCGAGCGGTCACCCGGGAGGGTCACTGGGCTGTGCGGATTTTTTTACAGCATTGTACTTCAGGGTACTAAGGCACGACCCATCTTTCAATATGAGCGCAAAGGGTGAAGACGTTTTCTTTCTGTCCAATGGACATATATCGCCGGTCTGGTATAGTGTGCTGGCCAGGTCGGGATACTTCAATGTAGAAGAGTTGGCTACATTTAGAAAGATAGACTCGCGACTGCAAGGCCACCCGGCAACTCATGAAAACTTGCCTGGAGTGAGAGTAGCAAGTGGATCACTAGGTCAGGGACTTTCTGTAGCAATCGGTGTTGCACTGAGTAAGAAGCTCGAAAATGATGACCATCTGGTCTATGCGCTGACTGGCGATGGTGAGCTTCAAGAAGGGCAAATCTGGGAAGCAGCCATGTTCGCTGCGCATTATAAGGTGGACAACATGATTGTCACTGTAGACTGGAATGGACAGCAAATCGACGGTGCAAATGATGATGTCATCACACTGGGTGACCTAGAGGCTAAGTGGGTGTCCTTTGGCTGGGATGTCATGCATATGGATGGCAACAATATGCAAGATGTCGTTGAATCCCTCGAAGCCGCAAAAAATAAAATTGGTAAGGGTAAGCCCATAGTCATATTGATGAAGACAGAAATGGGATATGGCGTGGATTTCATGACCGGCACCCATAAGTGGCATGGTGTAGCTCCTAATGAAGAGCAAACAAAAGATGCCCTGTCACAACTTGAAGAAACACTTGGTGACTATCCTTATCCCTTTGCAGGTCAATGAGATAATAAGGACTTTAATTCAGTAAAAGTTAATGACTAGAAAAATATGACTTTAGATCAAATACAATCTACAGGAAAGAAAGCCACTAGAGATGGCTTTGGAGACGGCTTGATGAAAGCAGCCCGGGAAAATAGTAATATTGTAGGGCTTTGCGCTGATTTGACGGGCTCTCTCAAGATGAATGCTTTTCAAGATGCTTACCCCGAGCGTTTTTTTCAAGTCGGAATAGCTGAAGCTAATATGATGGGCATAGCTGCAGGTCTGGCCACAGCAGGTAAAATACCGTATACAGGTACTTTTGCTAATTTTTCTACCGGTAGGGTATATGATCAGATAAGGCAATCCATAGCCTATTCTCATAAGAATGTGAAGATTTGTGCTTCTCATGCCGGTCTTACACTAGGTGAAGACGGTGCTACTCATCAAATACTGGAGGATATTGGTATGATGCGTATGCTACCGGGTATGCATGTAGTCGTGCCCTGTGATTATAATCAAACCGTGGCTGCCACTGTGGCGATTGCTGAATTATATGGTCCGGTATACTTAAGGTTTGGTCGTCCGGGATGGCCCATATTCACGGCTGAAGATCAGAAGTTTGAGATTGGCAAGATCCAAATGCTGGCTCAAGGTAGTGATGTGAGCATATTTGCATGTGGTCATATGGTATGGCATGCAGTAGAGGCAGCAAAGACACTTGCCTCTGAAGGTGTCTCTTGTGAAGTTATAAATGTCCATACTATCAAGCCACTGGATGAAACGGGAATACTGGACAGCTTGTCCAAGACCAAATGTGCGGTGACGGTAGAAGAACACCAAAGAAATGGTGGATTGGGTGATGCTATTGCACAGCTCGCAGTCAGAAAGCTCCCTGTACCTATAGAGATGGTGGCCGTCAATGATAGCTTTGGCGAAAGCGGTAAGCCCACAGACCTGCTGGCGAAATATGGATTAAGCCCTACTGATATAGTCAAAGCTACTAAAGAGGTCCTTAAAAGAAAATAGGGGAGTCTGATCTGGGAGTTGATACTTACAGGGTATGCCATTATTTACTTTTGACAAGTTAGGAATAATTTATAGCCAATAGGTTTGATAAGATATTTCTATATGACAGAAAGGTGTTCAGTTAAGTCTAAGTTGTCCTGAATGTGCTAAGATCAATCTTATGAGATTATACTAGAGAAGTTTTAAGAAAACTAAGAATTTAATTAGCTTTCCTCTGCTGCCTTTTTGGTTGCTCTAGGTTGACCATGTATAGTCTCCCTTGACTTTTTACATCAATTTGATGGGTAGAGATGATCTCTCAAGCTAGCGACAAACCATGAATGATTGCAGAAGTTGGATGAGCACTATTTGAACAATAGTGAGGTTAATGGTTTGTTATGGTGGATCGGGGAGATGAAAGAGATGGGATTTTGATCAATAACTTATGGTTATGCCTTACCTTATCATTCTTCTAGATTGGAATAGTATTTGTAATAGTTAGTAAAAGTGTATTAAGAGCTATCACAGGCTCCAGTTAAAAAAAAAGTAGAATATAAATGAAGTTCGCAACAAAATTAATTCATGCCGGAGTAGAGCCGGATGTAGCAAGTGGTGCCATCATGACACCCATTTATCAGACATCAACTTATGTGCAAGAGGCACCAGGCGTTCACAAGGGCTACGAATATGCCAGAACACAAAATCCAACCCGTACAGCACTTGAGAAAAACCTCGCTGCATTAGAAAATGGTAAAGATGCCATATGCTTTGGATCCGGCCTGGCTGCTATGGATGCCATTTTAAAAATGCTCAATCCCGGTGACGAAATAGTCTCCACAAATGACTTATACGGAGGCTCATATAGACTAATGGTCAAAGGCTATGAAAAGTATGGTATAAAAGCTCATTTTGTCGACATGACAGATGAAGAAGCCGTGCGCAATGCCATCAACAGTAATACAAAATTAATGTGGATCGAGACGCCGACCAATCCATTGCTCCGCATTGTAGACATCAGTGCTATGTGTACAATTGCTCATGAATTTGGGCTCTTGGCTGTCGTGGACAATACATTTGCTTCTCCTTATTTACAAAAGCCGATTGATCTGGGAGCAGATATGGTCTTGCATTCTGCCACCAAATATCTGGGTGGACACTCTGATACTGTATTAGGCGCTGTAGTCACCTCGACAGAAGAACAAGCTGACGAACTCCGTTATGTCCAAAATGCCGCAGGGGCAGTGCCCGGCCCTATGGATTGTTTCTTAGTGTTAAGAGGTATAAAGACACTTCATGTAAGAGTGAGACAGGCATGCAAAAATGCTAAAGACATAGCCAGGTTTCTCAAGGAGCATAGTGCGGTTGATAACGTGTATTATCCGGGCTTCGAGGATCATCCGGGTCATAAAATTGCCAAAAAGCAAATGAAGAAGTTTGGCGCTATGGTCTCATTTGATTTGAAGAATGATACGATAGAGAATGCCAATGCCGTTTTATCTGGTACTAAATTTTTCAGCCTTGCTGAGTCTTTGGGCGGCGTAGAGTCCCTCATCGGTCACCCGGCTTCTATGACCCATGGAGCCATTCCAAGAGAACAACGCCTAAAGGTCGGCTTGACAGACTCCCTGATCAGATTGAGTATTGGTATTGAAGATTATGAAGACTTACTGAGCGACCTGGAGGTTGCCCTCAGTAAAGCAAAATAATTCAGGATTAATAGAGGAATATAGCTTTTCCCACTTTTACAATCGGTACTTTTTTTGCTGATGTGTAAGTGGGACTCAGTCATTAAGAGAGACAGCTTATGCACGTGTTGATAAAAACGGTGATGCATTTTTCTTCTGTTTTATGGCTAAATCAGCCAAAATACGTATATTTCAACCTATGAAATCCTACACCCCTGAAAAAATGAGTATTAAGGCCTGGGCGGAAGCAGATCGGCCAAGGGAAAAACTGCTCAATGCCGGTCGATCAACACTTACCGATGCAGAGCTTATCGCTATATTATTGGGCACTGGCAGTGTGGACGAAACAGCTGTAGACCTCGCTAAAAGAATATTAGCTTCAGTCGACAATAACCTGCACAAACTTGGTGAACAATCCATCAAGCAACTCATGCAATTTAAAGGCATAGGAGAGGCGAAAGCCGTCACCATTGCAGCTTGTCTCGAACTAGGTCGCAGGCGGTTGGCACAAGAGCTTCCAGAAAAGCCGCAAATTACTGGAAGTCAGGAAGCTTTTAAAATTCTCTTTCCATTGGTAGAGAATCAACAGGTCGAGAAATTTTTTGTCTTATTTTTAAATCGTGCCCATCGGGTCATTGACAAGTTTTGTATTTCGACCGGTGGTATCTCCAGTACAGTGGTAGACCAGCGGGTTATATTCAATCGCGGAATTGAAGTCATGGCAACAGCTATGATTCTCTGCCATAATCATCCCTCTGGTAACCTTAATCCCTCTGACGCAGATAATAAAATGACAACTAAGATCCATGAGGCTTCGAAAATCATGAATATTGCTCTACTGGATCATATCATTATTGCCGGCAATTCATACTATAGCTATGCCGATCAGGGCTTTTTTAGATAGGCACAGCCTAATAAAGGTGTTTTAGGTCCTTTTCAGACATATCTGCTGTCTTGCCAAACAGTTTCATGTAATTATGGTTTTATCCTTGATAATCATAATATTACAAGGATACAGAAGATAAGATGAAGATACTCCTGACAGGTGCTAATGGCTATATCGGTCAAAGATTAATGCCTATATTGCTCAAGAATGGTCATGAAGTCATCGCTTGCGTCAGAGACAAAACACGCTTATCTAATTTTGCAGATGAGAAAGGTGTGTCTGTTGTAGAGCTTGACCTTTTAGATCCTGTAAATGATGGACTTCTGCCGCAGGATATTGATGTGGCATTTTATCTTGTCCACTCGATGTCTGGTAAAGGCGACTTTTCAAAGAAAGAATTAAAATCGGCGGAGAACTTTCTTTCATACCTTAAGCCAACTTCAACTCGTCAAATCATTTACCTCAGTGGTATAGTCAATAGCGATGAACTGTCCAAGCACCTGGAGTCGAGATACGCTGTAGAGAAATGTTTGGGGCAATCCGATATTCCGTTGACGGTACTGAGGGCAGCGATTATAGTCGGCTCAGGCAGCGCATCCTTTGAGATCATAAGAGATCTCGTAGAGAAGCTTCCTGTGATGGTAGCACCCAGGTGGCTAAATACTAAATGCCAACCCATTGGTATTAGAAATATTATTGCCATACTCAATGGCGTGATCGGTAGGGAAGAGACATATGATCAAAGTTTTGATGTTGGAGGGCCCGAAGTGCTGACCTATAAAGAGATGCTACTTCAGTTTGCTGAGGTTAGAGGTTTGAAGCGATGGATTTTTACCCTACCGGTGATGACACCGCGTCTAAGTTCATATTGGTTGTACTTTATCACATCCACCTCTTATCCTCTGGCAATCAATCTAGTGAATAGCATGAAGGTTGATGTCATCGCTGAAGACGATCGCCTGGTCAAACTCTTAAATATTGACCTGATTGATTACAGAGGCGCTGTCCAATTGGCCTTTAAAAGGATAGAACAAAATATGGTTGTCAGTTCATGGAAAGATGCATTTGTCGCCTCAGATATTAAGAAAGATTTGATGAAGTATATAAATGTCCCTGATTACGGCTGTTTCAAGGATATCAAAGAACGAACCATTTCTAAAGGTCAATACGAGCAGGTGATAGGTAATATATGGAGAATCGGTGGAGATACCGGCTGGTATTACGCAGACACACTCTGGAAAATCAGAGGGTACATGGATAAACTCGTTGGTGGAGTAGGGCTTAGACGAGGTAGAACTAGTATGGCGACAATCAACCCCGGTGACGCACTTGACTTCTGGCGTGTCTTGGCGGCAGATCGGGACGAGGGTAGATTGTTGCTTATAGCAGAAATGAAGCTTCCTGGTGATGCATGGCTCGAGTTTAAGATAGAACCACTGCAAAGTGACAAATACAAAGTCATTCAAACGGCGACCTTTAGACCATTAGGACTGATAGGCAGATTGTACTGGTATCTTGTACTTCCTTTTCACTTTTTCATCTTTGATGGTATGATCAATAAACTGATAAAGACACCGCTACCTTCCTCATTAGTTACTCAACAAGATTGAGAACTACCGTTTCCATAGATAAGTATTATCTATTTTAGGGAAGCTTATTATATCGCTAAAATTGGAGCTAACCGCATTAAATAGTCACTTAGTTCCTTGTGCTTTTCTATAGCTTGTTTGAATGGGGTATACTTAAGTTTGTGGTTGATGACACCTACAGCGCATCCCTTCTTGCCTTCGAGCAGACCTTCGACAGCACCTGCGCCTAGCATTGAAGCGAGCACTCTATCTCGACAAGTTGGCGATCCTCCTCTTTGCAAGTGTCCGATGATCGTCACTTTAGTATCATATTGTGGAAAGTCTTTTTTGACAAGTTCGGCCAGCTTAGTTGCTCCACCAAGTTCGTCACCTTCAGCCACGATGACGATATTAAACAGTTTATTTCTTTTAGTACTTTTTCTCAAAACATCATACAGCTTTTCTTTCTCGCCCGTCACTTCGGGTAAAAATACTGCTCCGGCTCCTGAGCCTATTCCCGTCGATAAAGCAATGAAGCCTGTATCTCTACCCATTACTTCCACAAAAAACAGCCTGTTATGAGAGTCAGCTGTATCTCTAATCTTGTCGACAGCATCCACAGCTGTATTGATAGCTGTATCATACCCGATGGTATAGTCTGTTCCGAATAAATCATTATCAATAGTTCCCGGGACGCCTATGATAGGTATATCGTACTCTTTAGCAAAAATTGTAGCTCCGGTATATGTTCCATCGCCACCTATAGCGATCAGACCATCGATATTATATGCACTCAAGGTCTCAAAGGCCGCTTTACGCCCCTCAGGTGTTCTGAAGCGCTCTGATCTGGCTGTTTTTAGAATGGTACCACCTCGGTGGATAATATTTCCGACGTCTCTAGTTTCCAATCGCTCCACCTTGCCCTCTATCATGCCTTCATAGCCCTGATATATCCCATATACGTGAAGGTCGTGATAATAAGCTGTTCTGACTACAGCTCTGATGGCCGCATTCATTCCCGGGGCATCTCCACCTGATGTGAATACTGCTATGCGTTTTATATTATTTTCCATGTTATTTATTTTTGTTCTTGTAATTGTCTCTTAATGTGATATTGTATTAAATCCCCACCACAGTCTCGCCTTATTTGATTCGCCTCAAGACCATGTGCTTCCATTGCGTTTAATAGCTCTTGCTTATAACCCATGGCTATGCCTCCTACAAAGTTTACTTTGCCTACGTTTTCATATGCCATGAGTATCTTCTCGATGAATAGGTCAAAGTTGGTCTTAATGATATTATCCACGACATCATGCCCCCTCTTAATAGCCGCAAATTCTGAATACCTTGCTAACCAATGTACGGGGTTTTTGCTCCTGTAAATACCTTTCACCACTCCATCTATACTCTTCTTAGCCCACTTTTCAAATGATTGTCTGAGCTCATCATCTCGTGTATATGCCATTTCATTCACGATTAGTTTTCCAAGATAAGCACCACTCCCTTCATCGCCCAGTAAAAATCCAAGACTTGGCACCTTATGCGCTATTTTTTCACCATCGTAGTAGCCGCTATTACTACCAGTGCCCAGTATAGCTATTAGCCCGGACTCTTGACCAAGCAGAGCTTGTGCTGCACCGATCAGGTCATCGTATACCTTGATTTGCGAAGTACCATATAGCGCTCCTAGCTCTTTCTTGATGCCTGTACGCACTTTGTCAGTAGACACACCTGCACCATAATAATAAATGTGCTCAGGCTGCCACTTGGGACGCTCATTTGTGATGTAGGGCAGGATTTTATCAGTCAGATTACTGCCACTCCATCTTGGGTGATAGCCCTTCGTCCTGATGTGTTCTCGCTCGTCGGTCTCTTCATCAAAGTACCACCAGTCCGACTTACTCCCTCCTGATTCAATGACTAAAATATTTCCCATTCAAGACATCCTTATTGTAAAAATAACACTATCGTGTGAATAATTTCATAAATATACAGTGATTTATTTTAAATGTTTCCCAACCAACTGAAAAAATACAGTTTCCTTAGACATTGACCCTTAATTTATAGAGTAGACTGTTTATTTGGTTTTTGGGCGTGCCCCACCTTTTCCTCTCTGCCCCCAAGGCCCAGGCAGAGAGGAAAAGGTGGGACCGGGCTATCCGCTTGTATTCCTGACTGTCTCATGGGCAGTCATTATGTATTTGGTGGCTTCCTCCGGTCGCCCCCACCTCCATATTCCTGCTTGCCATTCGTCAGCCACTCATATCGCTTCTATCCCTCACGCGGAAGGAGTTTTTAGCTACAAGCTACAAGCTGCAAGTTACAAGCTGCTAGCTAGATGTATTATGTTTACGTCTGCGTTCGGCATTCGCCTCACTTCGGCTGTTTATGCAAACGATCGGCTATCGCCTCCGTTTGCTGTTTACACTACAAGCACTCCGCGCTCTTCGCTGTTTAGGATTGAAGTAGATTGTGAGCTTTCAAGTTTTATTTGGATAAAAGGTCCTTGTTGACAAGATGTCTAAATCTCCAATAGAAGCTCTGCTATAAACGCGAGCGCAGCGAGTTAAACGTGAGCAAAGCGAACTAAACGCGAACGGTAGTGAGTTAAACATGAGCGAAGCGAATCAAACACATGGCTGACGCCCTGCGCTATTATGATGTCGCCACGATGTGACTAGGGTCAGATTGTATGTAGAGCCCTGAGCTATTCTACGGGTGATTGTGATTAGGACAGTCGACGCCGAGCCAGAGGCGGCTCGGTTCCTTCATTATTTGCTTGACATTTAGTCAACCAAATTGCTTCGCACCATTCAGTCATCCTCATTATCGGCTTGACGTTTAGTCAATCACAGTGAGCCACTTCGCTCAGTTAGCTATTGTCTTATTTTGGATTATTGGGCCAATGCGATAATAATCTTGATTGCGTTTGTTAAATTTGCAAAAAATCGATCGGATATGAAGAGATTCAGGTATTATTTAGGAGTATTTATTTTATTACTTTGGAGTCATGTGATCTTTGCTGGCGAAGGCATGTGGTTGCCTCACCTTCTCAAACAGCTCAACGAAGCTGAAATGCAGAGCATGGGTATGAAGATGACTGCTGAAGATATTTATAGTGTTAACAATGGATCGCTGAAGGATGCCATAGTGCATTTTGGAGGGTTTTGTACGGGAGAGGTCATTTCTTCAAGAGGCTTAGTGCTTACCAACCATCACTGTGGATATGGACGTATACAGTCACATTCTTCATTGGACAATAACCTACTCAAGGATGGATTCTGGGCATCAAGCGCAAAAAATGAATTGCCAAATCCGGGGTTATTTGTGACCTTTATACAGCGTATAGAAGAAGTCACCGATGATGTCCTGAAAGGTACCGAAAACCTTACCGCAAAAGAAAAGCAATCCCAAATCGACAAAAACATAGACAACGTCATTAAGAAAACTTCGCTTGGGGAGTTTGAATCTGCAATAGTGAAGCCTTTTTACTATGGCAATCAGTATTTTATGTTTGTCACAGTAACCTACAATGATGTACGTCTTGTAGGTGCGCCGCCATCTTCCATAGGAAAGTTTGGCGCCGACACAGATAATTGGGAGTGGCCAAGACACACGGGAGACTTTGCACTTTTTAGAATTTATGCAGACAAAGACAACAACCCCGCAGAATACAGTGAAGATAATGTGCCATACAAGCCCGCTCATCACTTACCCATATCATTAGATGGTGTAGAAGAAGGTGATTTTACTCTTGTTTTTGGTTTTCCGGGCAGGACGGAGCAATATCTGCCGGAGATAGCCGTCAAGCACATCATTGAGGAGTATAATCCGGCTAAGATCAATATAAGAGAAAAAGTCCTCTCTATCCTCGATGAGGCAATGCGTCAAGATCCGGCTATTCAGATTAAATATGCATCTAAGTATGCTTCAGTAGCCAATTATTATAAGAAGTGGATTGGTGAAAACCAGGGCCTCCTGGCGACAAATGCCCTGCAAAAAAAGAGGGATTATGAAGTACTTTTTATGGAAAGAGTCAATACATCCAGATTGTGGCGCAATGATTACGGTTCTTTGTTGGCAGATCTCAATATGGCGCACGAACAAGCCATGCCTTTGAGATATGTGCAGGAGGTGTTTTATGAAATTATCGGTAGAAATGCAGATATGATGCGCCTGGCCTCTGTAGGGTCTCGAATAGTCAATGTCGGTAACAATGGTGGAATTGATGCCATTAGGTCATATTGGGCCCAGGTGTCATCAGCAGTCGAAGGTATTTATGACAATTTTGATCCAAAAACAGACGCCAAAGTCTATGCTCAGTTGATAGAACTCCTGGTCGACAAATTAGATAGCGAATATATCCCGCAGGCTGTTTTGAATATTATTGATGAGTTTGACCGTGAATATTATGAGATGGCGTCGCAGTATTATCAGGCATCAATTTTGACGGACTTTGAGCGATTCAGCAAATTGATTGAAAATGAGAATGAAGAAGCTGTTATAGAAATACTATCCAATGATCCGGTAGTCGGCCTCTACACCGCGCTACTTAGCCACTATAATGAAACTGTAGCCGGTGATCTGGAAGTTCAAACACTACAAATTAAAGAATTACAAAAACAATATATGGCAGCCCAAATGGATGTCATGGGTGATCGTAGGTTTTGGCCAGACGCCAATAGCACGCTAAGAGTGACCTATGGTAATGTCGATGGTTACAGGCCGCGTGATGCAGTGAAGTACAAGCCGAAGACCTACCTCAGTGGTGTCATTGAGAAGTATGTGCCAGGTGATTACGAATTTGATCTGCCTCAGAGGTTAATAGACCTACATACAATGAAAGATTTTGGCGACTATACTGATGAGACAGGGGATGTACCCGTTTGTTTTTTAGGCTCAAATCACACTACAGGGGGTAATTCCGGTAGCCCGGCAATTGATGCCTATGGCAATCTGGTAGGGCTAAACTTTGACAGGGTATGGGAAGGCACTATGAGCGATATCAATTACGATGAAAGCATATGTAGAAACATCATGGTAGATGCCAGATATATCGTTTTCATCATCGACAAATTTGCCAACGCCAGAAACATTGTCAATGAATTGACGTTGGTATTTCCTAAATCGGGTAAAAAGCCCACACCGCCAAAAGCGGATCAGCTCTGGATTGATAGAGAAGGCAATACGCCCAAGAGAAGCGAAAAACAATAGACTTGGCTCTATTCACAACAGAATACTTTTAGACATAGTCAAACATGAAGCATAGAGGCCCTGTAGTTCAATGGATAGAATAGAAGTTTCCTAAACTTTAGATCTAGGTTCGATTCCTAGCGGGGCTACTTTTTGTTTCACAATAGTTTGCCTGTTAATAGAGAGGATATGAATATCGAGCAACTCAGAGAATATTGCCTTAGTCTTCCGCACACTACAGAGGACTTGCCCTTTGATGAATGGACATTGTGCTTCAAGGTAGGAGGTAAGATATTTGGGATTACCGGCCTTGACAATCCCGTTCTTTCTGTAAACCTTAAATGTGACCCGGCTAAAGCTATTCAACTCAGAGAGGAATATGAAGATGTCGAGCCAGGATTCCATATGAATAAAAAGCATTGGAATACAGTGACCCTCTCGGGTAAAATCGCAGATGATGTTATTAAAGAATGGATTACCCACTCATACGAGCTCGTCTTTAAAGGACTGCCCGCCAAGGTGAGGAATTCGTTTGCTTAATAATCAGTAGGCTCATGGAAAAACCTAAACGTGATGTTGACTTTTTGGTTGTAGGGCAAGGTATTGCAGGTACAGTTTTTTCTTTTTTATTGGACAAAAACCAGCATCGATTCATTGTTTTAGACAGCGAGGCAAAACCGGCTGCAACTGATGCGGCAGCTGGCATAATGAACCCTATCACAGGTAAACACCTGACGCTCAGCTGGAATTACCAGGAACTTTATCCCATTGCAACTACACTATATAAAGAGATGTGTCGAGAACTGGGCCTGGAAATACAATTGGAAAAGCCTGTAGTCAGAGCATTCAAGTTTCAGACGCAACTTAATGATTGGGAGTATCGTAGTTCCCAGCAAAGATATGCAGCATTTATGACAAGTCCACCCTCTACAATTCAAAATGAGCCGCGTATTAAAACAGCGGTTGGTAAAGGTGCTACAGCTTATTCATTCCAGATTCCCATTCATGAGTTGCGCAAGAGGTGGAAGTCTCATCTGATGGACAAAGCAGTATATTTAGAGGATAGTTTTGATTATTCAGCTGTAGCATGGGAAGGCGGCTATGGTATGTATAAGGATATTAAATTCAAACATCTGATTTGTAGTGAAGGTGCTTATGTCAAGCATAATCCTTACTTTAATTATTTACCATTTGATCCGGCAAAAGGAGAGGCGCTTATCATAAGGATTAATAACTGGTATAATGATATTATTTACAAGGGCAATGTATTCATTGCTCCGTGGGATGGAGAAGAATTATTCTGGGTAGGTGGCACTTACGCCTGGCATACTGAGAACCCTTATCCGACAGCAGAGAAAAAAGCACAATTAATAACCCAATTAGAGTCTATGTTTGATGGGGATTATGAGATAGTAGATCAGGTCGCCGGACTAAGACCTGCCACTAAAGATAGAAAACCTATCATCGGCAGTCATCCAGACATACAAGGCCTATACATCCTGAATGGAATGGGAACTAAGGGTACGTCCCTATCACCTTATTGTGCCAAACAACTATACAATCATATCCTCCACAAAGCTCCCATTGATCCCGAGATAAGCATTGACAGATTCACATCATCACCATGACTTGGACTAACCATAAAGCATATGGGTAAAGAACTGACTTTTAACAGGCTCAGAGTCGAAGAACCATGCCAAAAACTACCTCATTAAATCACTCCGATCAAACGGCAGAAATAAGAATTGGCAAAAGTCAAAGGGCACTTTTTAAGAGTCCAAAGTTGAAGGTCTAAAGGTCGGAAGGTCGAAAGTCGTAAAGACGAAGGTCACTTTAAAAGATAAAAGACAAAAGGAAAAAGATAAAAGGAACATTTTAAAAGAGCCAAGGCAAAAGGTAAAAGAGCCAAGGAAAAAGAAGAGATAAAAAGAGTCCAAAGTCGAAGGTCACTTTTTAAGAGTCTAAAAGTCTGAAGGTCGAAGGTCTGAAGGAGCATAGGAGCTCAGGAGTTCAGGAGCATAGAAGCTTAGGTGTAGCCATTAATTATTTGATATGTTTTTTGTATCGAAGAAGATATTCTAAGGTGTCTTTTTTGGTCGGAAAGTCGAAAGTCTTAAGGAGCTCAGAAGCTCGGGAGCTTAGGAGCATAGGTATAGCCATTAGTTATTTGCTATATTTTTTGTAGAGAAGAAGATAGTCCAATATGTCTTTTTGTTCGGAATGTCAAAGGTCACTTTAGAAGATAAAAGACAAAAGGAAAAAGATAAAAGAAGGAAGACTGTGAAAGGTCAAAAGTCAATAGGTGACATAGCAGTG
>SLDF01000258.1 GCA_007125435.1 Saprospiraceae bacterium | reverse complement strand
TATGTCGCCTATCTGAGGCTTGCAGCTTGAGGCTCGCATCATAGAGGTAGCCTCAAATCCTGTGAATCCTGATCACAAGGAGGAAAAAAAGAAAAAACCAAAGACTTCAGGTAAAATAACTGATCGTATTTTCAATAATACTATGTCGGTTGCTTGGAGCTTGAGGCTTGAGGCTTGAGGCTTGAAGACAACTGATAGCTTTCAAGTCTTTTTTGGATAAAAGCTCCTTATGAACAAGCTGCCGTAAAATTCTCAACAGAAGCCCTGCTATAAACGCGGGCATAGCGAGTTAGAATGACTAGTAACTTCGCAATGTGACTTTACAATTATGTTTCCTCAAATATCTCGATCTCTTTTTCGCTGAGAATGGCATCCCGGAGTGAAGAAATAATTTGTCTACAACTCAAAATAACACTTCTGTTTAAAGAGAGGAGAATATCTATTTCTTCTTGAGAGAGCTGCTGTGAAGAAATGGCTTTGGAGACAAAAGACATCCACTTTTTATCAGTATTAATCACTTTTTGGCGCCAGTTGATAAGATGGATAAGATTACTTTCATTGATCTCAATCAGTATTTCAGAAAGCTCTTGGTAAAGGTTCATGATGAATCGACGTACAGTGTTGATATGATCTTTGATCAATTGGTGATCTGAGTCCATAGCCAATTCCAGGTACTCTAGTCCATCTTTCATACTCTTGGCAGATGCAGAAGCAAACCTGATGCTATGGATCAATTTATGAAGCTTATTGGACTCTTCCTCTGTCAGAGACTGACTGCTGATGGAAGCCGAAAAAGTAATGATCTCATTTTGTAATGTCTTGATGTCATTATAGTACTTAAGATGAGACTTTGCTGTGGTACTTTTGTAGAAAACAGTTTCCTTGGGAAGAATCAGCTTGCTATCTATATTGACAATTTTCAGATTAAAATCGAACACTTGGAGTAATAAGCCCTCGTACATTTCTTGCAAGCTGACCAATCCCGCTTCAGGAACATTTGAAGTAACAGCTTGTAGTATTTGAAAGTCCTTTTTCTCTTCTTCGGGGAGAATCTTCTCGACTAAGGCTGCAAATGGTCTGAGGAAAGGTGCAAAAGCAATGACACCCAGCAAATTGAATACAGAATGGAATATTGCTAAGCCAATTACAGGATCGCTGTAAATTGGGTAGATCAACTCCAATAGCATAATAAGTAATGGAAGCAGTACAATGGCTAAAATACCTGTCAAAAAGTTGAAGAGCAAATGACTGACTCCTATTCTTTGCTTGATTTTTGGGCCGCCAATACTCCCCAGCATGACCTTGACTGTCGTACCAATATTGGTACCAATGACCATGGCTGCAGCTTTATCGAAGTGCACTAATTCTGAAAATACGAGACTCAAGACAATGGCCATAGCCGCAGAACTAGACTGCACCAAAGCAGTTAAAAGAAAGCCCATACCTACAAAGGCTATCATAGAATAATCTGCATATACAGTGAAATCTATTTGGTCAACAGCACCTTCTATACTGGTTTTCATGTAGTCCAGTCCCATAAACAAGAACCCAAAACCCACCATCAACTTGCTAACTGCTGCTGATTTCTCATTACTACCCAGAAAAATCAATGCAAGACCTCCAATGCCCACCACGGGCAAGGCAAGTGCAGATATATCCAGCTTAAAACCGATAGACGCCACTATCCATGAAGTCAGTGTCGTACCGAGATTGGAACCTATCACAACTCCGATAGCACTGGACATCTGCATGATACCGGCACCTGCAAAGGCTAATACCATCAAGGTTACAGCGGATGAACTCTGGAGTATAGCTGTAGATAGTGTACCGCTTAATATGGCTTTAAGTGGAGAAGAAGTGTATCGCCGGATTAAGTTCTTAAAGGCTCTCCCGCTCAATGTCTTAATGGACTCCTCCATCAGATAAATGCCAAATAGAAAAATACCAATACCGGCTAGTAAAAACCAGAAACTGATATTTTGCTCACTGTCCATAAAAGAGCGGATTTATCTCATGAAAATGACCTTATTGTTTTATGGCCTTGGTTGTCAAGACACCCCTATTTGTCATCACTTCAATGATGTACATACCGGGAGGTTTATTATACATATGATGCATGAGTATATCATGCTCTCCGGCAGGTAGACGCTCGTTGTTATTGACGTATATGGTTGTGCCACTTATGTCTGTCACTCTAATGCCTATGTCTGATGGCTGATCAAGAATGAGGTTCATATGAAGGACATCACTGAAAGGGTTGGGGTATGCTGTCAGCTGTATACCTTCTATCTCTACGATATCATAATTGGTAGCACACATCGTCTCAAAAGTAAATACTTGATATGCACTGGTATCAAACTCACAGATCGTCCTCAACTCAAAGTCGTAAGATGTACATGGAATTAAATCATCCAGAAAAAACTCATTGTCAGAAAAGGTTTCTTTTTCTGAGTACTCTAGTTCGGACGTACGCTTATATCTCATCAGGTATGATATGGCGTGATTAGGCTGTACCCATACAAACTCTGCTTGTGTAAATCCAACGCTTACTGTATCAATAAACTCAGCAGGAGGACATACTCTAGGCATGAGCCTGACACAAAAATCTTTATACTCGCCAAAGAACCCCTCTGATCCACATGGGGTAGGTAATTCCTCATTTAGATCGGCATCCCAAACGGCAACTCTCATTCTGGTCGTACCTTGACGTGCATCGGGAGGTATAGGTATCGTCCTGGTAATGATACTGTCTTGAATATCAAACAAGGTCAGCGCCGCTTCTTCATCGGGATTGAAAAATCCATTGTGATTGTAATCGATCCATGCCTTTATATTGACCATACCCGGCATGATAGTATCTAATTCTAATGTGAAAGCATACGCCTCTCCCACTTCTAAGTCTATACGTACATCCTCTGTCAAATCCTTGAAACCTGCTTCAGAAGCCGGCAATGATAATTCCTCTTCTCTCAGGGTCAGTCTCTTTATGAATACCGGGCTGGTAATACCCTCTGGAATAGGACAATAAGTTTTCTCAGTACATGCACCACAACCCAGTGTTCGGAACCTTAGCGTTGAAAAGTCCGTCGTGTCAAATCCACAAATAGCAGCTATTCTAAATTCATACTCTGTACAGGGTCTGAGCTGTCTGAGTAATTGATTAGTGCCTCCTGTAGATGATGCTATCACACTTCCTGTTTCTAAGTTTTGCAACTCGTAAAAATAAAAACCTGAAGGAATCACTTCTCTCCACTGAATCCTGGTAGCTGTAGGCTGCATAAATAGATTGACCAACTCTCTGGGTGGTTCACAGCATCCGTCAGTTCGCAATACAGTTATATCACTCAGGATAGACACTTCTTCTTCATCACATATGGCCTCTAATGCAACTTCATAGAAGCTACATGTGCTCAAACCCTCAATAGTAGTCGGTGTGGTCACGTCTTCTATTACAATCCAGTCTATCTCTCCCACTGCTCTGTATCTCAAATTGTAAGACTCAAATACGTCTAGGGTATCTACCCAACTCACTTCAAGGGCATTGACCTCATCAAAAACAAGTGATACAGGAGGCGCCTGCGGACAAGAACGACAATCTCCTAAAACATTTAAAAGTGCATTATAGACATCAAGGCGACCACCAAACTTTGTAACAGGAATAAGCTCCGGTAATCGCTTAGAACCATCAATAATGGCATCGCGTATAAGTAAAGCTGTCTGTGCTGGATTGGTCAAGGCCTCTTCTCCTATAGACAGACAAGGCGATGAATACATCAATGCCACTGTTCCGGCAACCATTGGTGCAGCAAAGGAAGTGCCTGATTCGCTGGCATATCTATTGTTTGATCGCGTTGAGAAAATACCTACACCCGGTGCAGATATATCAATTGTATTTTTACCGTAGCCTGCAAAACCCCTCCTATCGCGATTGTTCGTAGATGACACAGACAACAAATATTCACTGGGACAGCCTGTGGGTAAGTCACCCCAAATGTCTATGTCGATATTCAGATTGGCAGTAGCGCCAGTGTTCAACACACCTGCTTCACCCAATGCATCGTAGATGGCACACCATATCGGCGCTTCATCAGGTTGGCCATAGTTAATACCCCATGAGGCATTGGATGCTACGACAAAAGAGCCTTCTTCTCCTTTTGTATTGTTGTATGCTGTACGCGCATTGAGGATATAGTCATAGGCAACGATGACATCAGATTCTATAACTCTGTCTAATCTGATCTGCATGATTTTTACATCCCAGTTAACACCTGTCACACCAATACCGTTATTGCCTTTTGCCCCTACTACTCCATTTACCAGGACGCCATGATATCCATTTGACGCGACTTGACTGTTATTATCCGAAGCATTCCAACCGTAATAATCATCTACATAACCATTATTATCATCGTCAATGCCATTGCCCGGTATTTCTTTATGGTTTACCCATATATTGTCAACTAAGTCTTCATGCTCCATGTCAAACCCTCGGTCAATGACCGCAACTACGATGGTATCTCCCGTGCTGGTGACACCACCAGTGGTGATTTTCCATGCCTCCTCTATATTGATATCCGCTCCGGCAATACCTCCACCTGAGCCGCTATTCTGGATATGCCATTGTTGATTGATCAAAGGATCATTAGGTAAGTCTCTAAACTCACCGATATGGTTAAGCTGAACATGCTTTACTCCACTTATTCCAGGTACAATTTGCTTGGCTCTGGACATAGACATCGACTGGTCATCGAAGGAAATTAGCCAAATATTGAGTACTTTAGAAAGTTGCCTGACAACCTGTACATCATTAATATCGGTGTCCGCTGTCAGCGTGGCGAATTGCTCGACTGCTGTATTGCCGTCAAGCTGCACGATGAGCTCACCCGGAATAAACTCAGGCTTAGTGATTCCCTGACCAAAGGTTAGTGAGCAAATCCAGAGCAGTATAAATATTAATATGCTATTCCTCATTATATTCTGATTATCCAATTAGTAAACGCCGGTATAATCTCTATGAGTTCGAATGGATAGATAAAATGTCAACTACCGCGCTTTATATCGAACTAAAATTGATGATAATAGGTCGCTTTTACATGATACGACGCTACAGGCATTTCGCTTAATAGCCCTAAAATTAGTTATATACCTTTACATTTTATAATATATGTTTGTTCAAATTGAGACTAAGTCCAAAAATTGTTTTTTACCCTCATCATTAGTTCGCTGTCGCTCATGTTTAACTCGCTACGCTCGCGTTTATAGCAGAGCTTCTGTTGGAGATGTTTCGCCAATTTTTTAGTCAAAGGCTTTTATGGGAATAAGACTTGAAAGCTACCAGCCTACTTCAAGCCTAAACAGCGAAGTGGACGAAGTCCACGTAGCGTAAACAGCAAACGGAGGCGATAGCCGATCGTTTGCATAAACAGCGAAGCGTAAACTTTTAGTTCGCTTCCGCTCACGTTTAATTCGCTACGCTCATGTTTAACTCGTTTCACTCGCGTTTAACTCGCTACGCTCGCGTTTATAGCAGAGCTTCTGTTGGAGAT
>SLDF01000331.1 GCA_007125435.1 Saprospiraceae bacterium | reverse complement strand
TTGGCGTATTGCGCATCCTTTCTTTTCTGGTCAAAAAGGGATTAGGGAAAAGTTAGAACAACCTACTCAGGTAATAAGTCAAGGTCCACTTTAACCCGAATTATCGTTTATTTTTTTATCAGCTTGACGGTACTCGATCTTTCGTTATCTGTAATGATATTCAAAAGGTACATCCCGGGCGGCAAGTGATGGTTATGAAGTTCAACAGTAGGAGAAGCTTCCGTTATTGTATGCAGAACTCTACCATGTGTATCGTGCAACAACAATTGCCTTATGGGTCGGTCATCTTCGAAGTCAATAAACCAGGATGACTCTCCATATCTGACTAAATATTCCGGCAGGTTGACATCGACAGTACTTACGCTGGTTTCCAGCAGTACTGACTTTACAACAGCGGTATCCTTACATAACAGATCATCTATCAAAACTGCGATCTCTAAAATGGCAGGCGCATCTTGAAGCACCTCCACCTCTACAATCTGGCTTCCCTGCCCTGACAAAATTTCAAGACCTGTACCCGTCCATTGGTAAGACCAGTTTTCATCGCCTTCTACACTGAAAGTATAAGTCATGTCCACCATTACAGAGTCAGGACCTGTGATCGAACCTGCAGTCCATTCCTCTTCAAATGTCACCTCTACATCATCAATCTGAAATACACATTCTTCAATACTAAAAGATAGACTCACGTGCTGACTGGACGTCACTAGAAAACTATCAGCTTGTACATCATCATTCCATATGGCATCTCCATCAATATCTTCTGTGGACAGCCAGATGCTATCTCCAGGACAATTGATGGCCATCTCGTCCCAAATGATATTTGTCATTGGTTTGTCTATGAATGCAATATCCATCGACTCACTTTCAAAAGTACAACCATCAATCAGATAAGAGAACATATAATCTCCGGGTGTGGTGATCTGTATATTAGTCGCAGTATCGCCGGTGTTCCACATTATATCTCCCGACGCGACTTCAGCCATCAACTGTATCGTGTCACCCTCACATCCGGGCAGGTCGGCAAGGACATCAATTGTAGCTACCAGTTCATGCACAACTTGTATCTCGACGGTATCGCTCTGAAAAGAACAATTTTCCAGTTGAATCTCATAGGCGTAGAGGCCGGGTTCTGATACGGTAATGGAATCTGCCGATGTACCGTCTGACCAAACTGCGCCCGCACCGGAAAATGAGGTATTGAGAATGAGAGAATCACCTTCACAGAGGAGCAGATCACCCCCTGAGACCTCCACCTTTAATCCCGGATCGGATTCGACAATGACTTCAATGGTATCGCTGGCATATACACAGTCTTGAGCAGTCAACAGATAGCTATAGTTGCCACTGGACTGGACCGTGATTGATGCATCTGTTTCCCCTGTACTCCATTCAATATCACCGTCTTCAGAGGCTGATAGTGTCATCTCATCTCCCGGACAGAGGATAGTCG
Source organism: Saprospiraceae bacterium (assembly GCA_007125435.1). GTDB lineage: Bacteria > Bacteroidota > Bacteroidia > Chitinophagales > Saprospiraceae > SLDF01. Next base: position 4,111 of record SLDF01000331.1, on the reverse strand, counting down.
CCCCTTCAGCTACAACAGATGGTTGTAAGTCCTCAGCTTCAAACACCTCCAAAGTATCGCTAAAAAAAGTACAGTCCTCAATATAGGTCTGAAAGCTATACAGACCGCCCTCAGCAATGATTATACTTGGCCCGAATTGAAAATCTGTCCATTCGATCTCTCCCTCAGCTTCCGTAAATAGATTCAGATTACCTCCCGGGCAGATGATGTTTTTATCGTCCTCTGACTGAACTGTTAGATTTTCTGCGACTACCTCGTTAATGTCGACACTATTTTGACTAGCAAACGTGCAATTGTCAAACGTATATTCAAATTGATAGGTGCCGGCTACTGCGACCGAAATTTCGTTTCCGATCTGCCCATCGCTCCATACCACATCTTCGTATGTACCATTAGTCATCAAAGTCACTTCTTCACCACCACAGATGGATAGACCCTGAAGGTGGAGCACCATGGCACCGGGATCATTGACTTGATCAACTGTGAAAGGTGTTGACTCAAAAACACACCCATTGACTTCCTCTGTGAAAGTATAGGTGCCGGGCTCGAAGACCTCAATACTTGTGCCTGTACTACCTGTTGACCATACGATGTCACCCTCTCCCGGTATGGCCTGTAATACTATAGTTTCGCCGGGGCAGATGGTATTGCCCTGAGGTGCCTCTACAAGTGGTGAAATCGCCTCCTGATATGTCACTTCTATCACAGGACTGGTCTCAGTACATACACCATTACTTATGGTAAAGAAATATTCACCGGGGACAGACACGGAGATTTCCACACCTGAGTCTCCATTACTCCATGTTGGAACAAAATCGCCGGTGCCTTCTGCTATCAGGATGACTTCATCACCGGGACATGCCGGTATTTGTCCCGTAGTATTTATTGTAGGCTCGGTGAGAGTCTCCAGGTCGCATGAATACGCCAAGTCAATATCCTGCGATGTTAATGCCAACATCGTAAAGTCATCCCATTCTTCACATCCATTATTAAGCCAACTGTCTAGCCACGGTATGAGAAAAGACAAGACTATATCTACTTGATCGTTGAGACTGATGCCTCCACCGGGCGAACAACTGCTCTCTCCAAGGTTACATGTAAAACTGGGGTCATTGAACTGACAGTGAAATCCTCCCAGTATTTCTACATAGTATTTGCAAGCCTCTTCGGTTTGACTGTCATACATAGCTTGCTGGACATCAGGTGGGGTAACGCAGTCCAGTTCCCCTGCGAGAAAAAGATTGGGAGCGGTAATACTACCTACAGCAGCCGTAGAAGATGGATTGGTCTCAGCTGCGGCGAATGTAAAAAAACAATTGGCTGACTCGGTCAAAAACTGATGTGACAGATAAGTCGCCCCGCCTCCCATAGAGTGCCCCCCTATGGCAAAGTTACTGGTAAGCTTATCAAAGTAAAAGTCATCTTCATCCATGGATTTGTCTATGACGTCCTCAGCCACGAATGCAAGGTCCCTGCCAAAATTTTCGTGAGAGGGCAATAACCCGCCTTCAGTCGAAGGTAGTAACACCACATAGCCCGAAGCTGCCAGGCTCGATGCTATAGTCTGATATGAAGACACCGCCATGAGAAAGCCATGGCCAAAAACAACATGACCAAACTGTCCTTCAGCCCAATCTGTATCCGTGCCATCACTGACAGCAGGATAATAAACATCACAAGGAATATTGCGATTATTACGCGTAGGATCTACAAAAGTTGTTGACGTCGTCCCCACTGAGAATGACTGTGCAAAAGCATGACTTGCAATCATAAAACAGATTACAATAAATGAAAGATCCTTGTGTATGTATTGTATCCGTGGAAGCATATATCTTTTATTTACGATGTCATAAAACCAACGGTATTCATGACTTCATGTTTAGTATGAGGCTTATTCATCCTCAATTTCAATTATCATTTCGATTTCAACAGCCATGTTAAACCCGAACTATGCGATAGATTTTCGTCATGAGGAATTAAATGGCGATAAAATAAGTGATTTCGTGAATGAGCCATAGTCGCTCCTACGGTGATTGAACGAAATCAAGCTAAGCGACTTATTTTGAAGCCATTTAAAACCGTAATAGAAAATTCTATTGCATAGTCCGGGTTGCACGGCAGAGCATTCATACCAACTGCGGCACGAGCATGGAGCCCTTTATCGCCGAATACATCTGCCATGAGGTCAGAAAACCCATTAATAACCTCTGGGTGGTGCTCGAAGTATTCGGTACAGTTGACCATGCCGTTCACTTTTACGATTCGTTTCACTTTACTGAGTTCACCCAGCTCGTGTTTTATGACGCCGAGTTGGCGTATAGCCACTAGCCTTGCAGCAGCCCGGCCTTCTTCTGTCGTGAGTTCTCTTCCTATTTTACCTTTCACAAGTTGACCATCTTCGTCTAGCGGTCCTGCTCCTGATAGAAACAGCAACTGACCAGACCGAACAGCCGGTACATAATTGGCCACCGGTTCACCGGGCATAGACAGCTCAATGCCCAATTCCTGCAACCTATCTTCAGGTGTTTGGCCTAATGCCTCTGTGAGCCACAAGGATACAAGAGAGAAGCCAGTGATATAAATCCAAATCGCATGTGTCAAGACAAAGTATTTATTTGTTCAAGATTTTGTGAAGAGCACCCGGCAGCTCAGTAGCCATTTCTTGTTCGAACCATTGGGCAGCTCCAGCCATTTTTTTGTTGTCAATTCCAGTTTCAAAGCCCATTTGGTGCAGCATATGGGCCATATCTTCTGTAGCAATATTAGCTGGCAAGCCTTTGAAAAAAGAGCATGTGCCCAGTCCGCCCAGAGTAGTATCAAACAGTCTCACCTCGGTCTTCACCGCCGCATATGCATTGGCCAGGCCTTTATTTTCCGTATTATGCAGGTGCAATGCTCTCGGCACATCAAAGGCCTCTATGGCTACACTTGCCATGAGGTCATTCATACTGAAGGGGTCTGCCATTCCACTTGTGTCGACAAGGCCAATCTCATCTACACCGGCATCCAGACATTCTCGCACCAGAGACATTACACGTCTCGGGTCAATAGGGCCTTCTCTACGACAGCCAAAAACCGATCGCACATCGCCTCTTACCTTCATCTGCTTAGACTTCGCGATTTTCAGCATAGCCATGAATGCTGATCGGGCCTCCTCCAGTGTCTGACCACTGATTGCCATATGCTCAGCCTCACTGACCGACATTCCGATAGTGATGTGATCAATACCCGCTTTTTGTGCTTCTTCAATTCCAGCCTTACTTAAGACATGTGCTGTCATCTTTACGCCAGACGGTATTCGAAGCGCAGATAAAAACTTAGTAAAGTGATTAGCATGAGGATATTGCTTGTCATCCCCTAAAATCGCGATTTGCATTCTCTGTATCCCACTATCAAGTATATGTTGAGCCGTGGCTTGCATCATATCATCACTCATGGTGAGCCGTCCATCCTTCAGCCCGTCAGTCAGCGTCTGGTCTTCTAGAATCACCGTACGGTCCGTTCTCTGCATAAATACATTTGTTTTGATTTAGAGCCCATATATATCTTCCAACCCAATATTTTCTAGCAAGGGCTATTCAGCTTTTGAGCAAGGGCTATCTATATACTCCGCTAAAATAAAAGATTTCTCTACAAATAAGAAACGCTATAAAACAGTTATTTTTATTCAAGTCAAACATTAGAGGACGTAGTGACCTTTCTAGCTTTTGGGCGTGTCCTTGCGGACCGGGCTATCCGCTTGTATTCACTACATATCGCTGCTATCACTCACGCAGTCAAGTTTTATTATTAAGATTGAACACAAAGTTAAGAAGTGTCAATGAAGTTTAGTCGTCGCCGAGCCAGAGGCGGCTCGGTTCCTTCATTATTTGCTTGACATTTAGTCAACCAAATTGCTTCGCACCATTCAGTCAAGCCCCTCCCTCCAGCGCTCCACTACCTATGCCAGTCCTGTTCATATCGCTAACCCGGTTTATGTGTTGGAAAATTGTAATGAGAGTCCGAATGGCAAAAAAATAAGTGATTTCGTGAATGAGCCATAGTCGCTCCTACGGTGATTGAACGAAATCAAGCGAAGCGCCTTATTTTGAAGCCATTCGGAGTCGTAATA
>SLDF01000364.1 GCA_007125435.1 Saprospiraceae bacterium | reverse complement strand
TCCGCTTCTACATCTCTAAGTTTTGACACTCTAAGGTTTCAAAGCCTTCATTGATATTCCAGACATCATGACCTCTATATTTACAAACTGCCCATAGCCTGTTAGCTTATATCTATACCTTAAAGTCCAGTAAAAACTGTTTTATCTGCGACTGAAACGCCTCTTCTTTGTCAAATAAAAACTGAACTTTTAAAGGCAGCACAAAGATCGGCAAGCGCTCTTTCAAAAGAAACTCCCTGTGCTTGTCGAGCCTTATTGCATCTTTCTCTGTTGTTAGTATATACTTTTTCTGAAGATCCATATTGTCATACACACGCTTAAATTGAGCCACCTCATGTTTTGAAAAATCATGGTGATCCTCAAAAGAAAGTGGATGTACAAAATTTACTTGTTCCTCAAGATATCGATTAAGGTAATCTGTACCTGCTATAGCGCTCACCAATATTACATTATGGTCTTCTGATAACTGCAGTCGCTGTGAACCATTGTACATATAATAAGGTGACCCATAAATATATCTAGTAAAATACACCCGTTGGTGAGCATCAATACTCAATTTTTCAATAAAGTCATCGCGCTGCTCTTCCGTTATACTATTAGGACACTTGGTCACAATGATGATATCAGCTCTGGATGCGCCTGAAGGCCATTCGCGTAATCTACCTGAAGGCATCACAAAGTCAGCAAAATATGGTTTGCTATATTCCGTCAGCAGAATATTCATCCCCGGCTTGATGCTACGATGCTGAAAAGCATCATCCAGCAGTACGGTTTGAATATCTGGTTGACTACCGAGGAGTTTGGGTACACCAAGTACCCGGCTTTCAGACACTGCCACTTCGACATCCGGGTATTTTCTCTTAAACTGAAGCGGCTCATCACCACTCTGATCGGCAGTCATATAAGGCGTTACAGAAAGAAACCCCGAAGTCTTACGTCTATAGCCCCTGCTCAGAGTTGCCAACTTTATATGAGGCTTGAGAAATGTGATCAGATATTCAATGTGAGGCGACTTACCCGCACCCCCCACACTTAGATTACCTAAGCTTATGATTGGGATATCAAACGATATAGATTTCAGTATACCACGCGCATATAATACATTGCGTATACTCACCACAAAGCCGTATATCAAAGAAAATGGCAGGAGAAGTATAAAAACCAGTTTGTCTCGTATCATTATACAAAGGTAAGACATAAAATATTTTTGCATGCCGAACAATCCAAAGAATGTCTATTCACGTAAATACTATAAACATAATGGTCAAAGGACTTTTTATAAGATATTTCTCTTTTTGTTGGGCATCACCCTTGCCCACATCTTCCCTCCCCAAAATATTGTGGAGGGAAGATGTGGGCAAGGGTCGTTATGCTACAGGGCTCACTGTTCGTTCGGCCCTCATTCGTAACCTCATTCGGTCTCCCCCCAAATGACCAGATTTGATAGAAAGACAATAGTAAAAAATAATATCACTTAAAACCGAAAGACTATTGGGGGGACCCTTTCGCAGCACTGATGCACTCAGTCCATAGCTAAACCCCACTAGCAAGTAAAAAGCAATATTTGACTTAACAATAGTTTCCTGTCTAACTTAAACACAATTTGTGCATTGTTAAGCAGTGTTAAAAGTACATTTGTTAAACAAAAAATATGTAATTAATAGCTATTTTCATTTTAAAATGAAAATTAACAGGATTTTAACAAGAAACAATTATTTCACTATTAGATGTTTATCTGTTATTTATACATTATATAATTTATAATTATATCAATAAGGCTTGAAAATAATGCTTTTTGTTTAATTGTTAGTTTGTTTTTGTTAAACAAACGTGTATATTTGTATCATCATTACAAATCATTAAACAATATATTATGTCAACAATAGAATTCAATGACAATTTCGATAAGTTATCTAGAATCTTGCATTCATTTGCCTACAGCTTGACAAAAAACGTAGAGGATGCCAAAGATTTATTTCAGGAAACCGCCTACAGAGCGATGACCAATAGAGACAAATTTAGACCTGGCACCAATTTTAAAGCATGGTTGTTTACCATAATGAAAAACATCTTCATTAATAACTACAGGAAGAAGATGAAGGCCAATACCATTATGGATTCGACTGACAACAACCATTACATAAACTCTGGTAAACAAACAGTTCGTAATGAATCTGGATCCAATATTTTGATGGCAGAGCTTAACTATATGATTGACAGTTTGGATGATTCACTTAAAGTGCCTTTCGTCATGCACTACGAAGGATTCAAGTATCAAGAAATAGCAGACCATCTCGAGCTACCATTAGGAACAGTAAAGAGTCGTATTTTCTTTGCAAGAAAAGAGTTGAAAGATCAAATTCATAGAAAATATGACAATTTATTCCTCCCTCTAGATAAAGACGCAAAGACATCTCTCAACTAAATACTACACTATCACAATATAGTTCGTTCATAATGTCATATAGGGTAATACATCTATTTTGTATTACCCTATCTTATTTTTGTACTTATAAAACTGATACAACTCAAATGCTCGAAGTGCAGCAAATAAAAATAGTAAAACCGTTAATGTCTTTCTGACCACATCAGGCATTGAAAAATATGATTTACCAAAGAGCAACAGAAATACAGCAAGTGTCAAAAACACCAGCATTTTGACCCAAATAAAAAACACTCTATTGGCCTGCATAGTAAAACAGTTTTGACTCAATTTCTGATTAATTACCGGTTCATGGGCCATTTAGACAGTATGCATTCATGATAAACCTACAATTGTAAATCCATGTGCCTAATTCAGCATTCTAAACCTAATAGGTAGCGTATATTTTACTGATACAGGTCTACCGTTTTGCTCACCCGGATTCCAGGTAGGCATTGAAGATATAATCCTTACAGCTTCCTGTCCGCAGCCACCACCTATGTCTCTTGCAATATTAATGTCCCTTATCGAGCCATCACGCCAAACAACAAACTGAACAACTACTACACCTTCTATTCCGGCAGCTAATGCAGGTGGAGGATACCGTATATTTTTGGAGATATACTCCTGCATAGCACGCTCACCACCAGGAAACTCGGGAAATTGCTCCACATAAGAATATATTTCTTCTTTAGGCGGCGGTGGCGGTGGCTCCTCTACGATTACTTGAGGAATATAGTCAGCGTGAATGTCGCCTGTACCTTCTCTGGTTTCTCTACCCGGATTAGAAATTTGTAGCTCAGTAACCGTTGGTATCAGTTCTTCATCTATGACTTCCTCATCCGGCTTGAGCTCTGGTCTAACAAATTTTTGAGTAGCCACTTTTGGCGGCGCTTTGATTGGTTCAGGAGGTTTAGGCTCAGGTGGAATTGGTGGAGGGGCTGTCAATTCCGAAAAGGGTGTAACCTCAGCTTCCACCTGTCTCATATCCTGCTTGTCAGCGAAAAAGTAATCTATTAGTAATGGTACCGCATAGACCAGCGTGAGGATTCCCATACCAATTAAAACTCCTTTAGCCATATTTTTATTGACCTTTTGGCGAAGCTGATATGCGCCATAATCAGTATTCTTCCCATCAAATATGTAGGATTCAATAGTATTATTTTGAAGCTTGGAGTCTTGCATTGTTTATTTATAAGTTTACACCTATATCGGACAGTAATTCAAATTCTTTGTCACCGAATTCATCAAAAGCATATCTTTCCATGCGGGTGATATTCATTTCATCTATTAGGTCAATAATATTCTCAAATATAGATTCAGGGTGAGCCTTTATTATTACAATAGGGTCATCTTGACTTTCATTATGGTCTATCAATACAGATCTGATACCATCTGGTCCGTATGCTGTTTCTATAGCTTCTGCCTCAGAAAATCCAGTATAATAATACAACTCATTGTCAGGCAGTGCCATTATCGTCAATGCTCTGGACTCTCTGATGGTTTGCACTACAGTTTCTTCTGTATCTTCATCATCTGGTACCGGCATGACCAACTCAATAACCTTCGGCTTGACCATAGTGGTCGTCAACATAAAGAAAGTCAACAATAAAAATGCCAAATCAACCATAGCATTCATATCTGTCGTGATAGAAGCTTTTTGCTTAAACTTTGCACTCCTGCCTTCTTTTATTGGATTATAGAATTCATTCTCCATTATCAAGGCGTTTACTTTCAGTAATCAGATTAAATCTCAGTATGTTGTTTTTAGTCAGTGTATTGATGATTTCGTCTACATACTTATATGGTGTGAGTCGATCAGCTTTGATGACAACACGAGATCGAGGTAGGACGACCCTGGCCATCACCAGCCAGTCTCCCAGTTCATTCAGCGTACTATCAATTGGAATACCTGGCTGCTGCATCTGATTTCTCTGATCTGATGGCAGCCGAAGAAAATTGTTCAATTCAGATGATGGCACTCCAAAACCCGATAAAGAAGAAAATACTTCTCTATCTATATCGGACAATTCTATTTGATATATACCTGCTACCTTTTCTAACCACCTAGATCTTGCTTCAACATCGCCTAGCCCCATAAAAGCTCGACCATCTCTGGACAATGTAATAGAAATTACCTTATTCTCAGGTAATTCCACATTAGATACAGACTTTGGTACAACAACCCGCGCGGGGTCAGCCGTTTTAAATGTTGTCGCCAACAAGAAAAAGGTCACCAACAAGAAAGCCATATCAACCATGGGGTTCATGTCTAACTCTGGAGTTTTAGGCCGTTGTATGCGATTATTGCCCATCTTCGAAGTAGAATTTTAATTTCAGGCTGTGTATGATACTAAAGCTAGCCTCATCTATGGCATAAGTGATTCGCTCTATTTTGTTGGAAAAATAATTATAGAATACGATGGTTACTGCCGCAGTACTGATACCCAAGGCAGTAGTCACCAATGCCTGCGATATACCAGCAGCCAGACCAACAGCGTCGGGCTCTCCGACACTTGCCAAAGCAGCAAACGCTTTGATCATACCTGTCACCGTACCTAATAGGCCCACCAGTGTCGCAATCTGCGCTATAGTTGACAATATGAACATATTCATGTTGAGCAATGGAAGTTCCAATTGTGTTGCCTCTTCAAGCTCTTTTTGGATGAGATAAATGTCTTTTTGATCTGCATCTTTTGACTTTTTAGTCGATAAAAAGGTCTGTAAACCTGTCTTGACAACATTGCCAGGTGCCCCTTTCTGTTCATCACAGGCTTTGACTATACCTTCGTAATCATCATCGATCAATTTTTTCTTTATCGTATTGATAAACTTGGTCAAATCTCCCTTGCCTGAGCTATACCTTATGGCAATAAACCTTTCTACGACGTAGGCAAACATGATCAATTGAAAGGTGAGCAATAGAATTACAATCTGTCCACCCTTATAAATTGTCCCTAAGAAGTTATTATTTAGTGGCTCATTTGCAGGATCACCATCCACAAAATTCGAGGGGTCACCTAGGATGTTATGATAGATAAAATAGGCAAGTATAGCCGACAAGGGTATAACAATTAATGCCATATTAAACTTAAGTTTTTTCATGTGATCTTTTTCTTATTGGTTAGAATTGATAGTTGATTTTGTGCCCTAAATTAAAAAAATCCAGACACAT
>SLDF01000139.1 GCA_007125435.1 Saprospiraceae bacterium | reverse complement strand
GCTAATGGAGAGATATCTGTGATGCCCGTAGTGGTATTGATATTAAAATATGTAATATCAGTAAATGATTCTAGAGGACTAAGGTCTGTCACGTTTGTACCATCAAATCTCATGAAGGTAGCATTGGCAATTTTCTCTATGCCTGCAATACTTGCGATAGGCAGGTCTCTACAGTCCAACTCTTCAATGGTCAATAATAGATCGTCTGTCAAAGGATCGTTATCTCCAATCCCAAGGATCTGTCTTACTCTTGCTTCGAATGTAGCATCTTCAAATACTGTTGCACCGCCAACTGGTTCTGGCAAGTCTTCAGGAGCACGCTCAGCAATATTACCCCAATATGGTCTGATAGGAGCATAAGGGTCATTATCTTCAGTAACTTCGCCAAAGTCATTCTCTCTGATATCAACATCAGCGAAAATAAGATTTGCCGGATCATCTTGAAGTGCACCCATAGACATCATCTCACCTAAAATAGTTAAGTCTGTAATTCCTGTATTTCTAGCATTTAATCTCCAAAGACTAGTCAAGTTCTGAATTGTTTGTAACCCTTCATTGCCCGATTCTACATTTCTCATGATCAATTGGGTAAGATTAGTTAGGTTAGCTAGGGGGCTAATATCCGTAACAGGATTAGTATGGATATTTAGATAGGTTAATTTTGTTAATCCCGATAATGGAGATAAATCTGTAATATCATTAGCTCTTAGATATATCTCTTCAAGATTCTCTAAAATACTTAGATTGCTGATGTCGCTCAAGCCTGTACCCCTAAAGTCAACAAACCTCAAATTAGTCAGGTTGTCCAGGAAGTCCAGACTACCATCGGGTAATGTCGTATTTCTTGCATCCAGATGATTGAGACTGGCCAGATCAGCGATAGGATCCATAGAGCCTATTTCGATACTTTGCATTTCTAGTTTTTCAAGATTGGTAGCGAACTCTAGTCCTTTGAGATCGGTGATGCTGCTGCCACTGATATTCAACTCTACGAGTTCAAGAATTTCATCTTCGCTGACAGGACCACTGTTTTTACCTAATGCGTTTGCTACAGCCAACTCTAGGTTGGCATCTGCAAAATCAACGGCATTTTCTATTGGTTCATCATCGTCGTCCATGACCATAGTGGTGTCATCGTCGTCTTTACTACATGCATTGAAGACCAAGATGGCCATCAGCAGTAATAGTGTGAATTTTCCTAGTGTTTGGATTGAAACTTTCATTTTAATGTGTTTAATTGATTTAATTGATTCTGGTGTACAAATAGAGTACGGGAATAATACTATTGCTGAATTCACTCAGCGTATAAAGGTTTCTGCCGTCTTTGTCAAAGCAAATGGCTTCTCCCTGAGGCTCTCCGGGAATGTAAGGCACCATTACAGGTGGCTGAGCAAAGCTTTTCCACAATGGCTCGTTCTCTATTCTCGGCCAGTAAAATATTCTATCATATGTCTTGACAACGATCTGATCGCCTTCGACAGAGACATTACCTCCTACTGCTCTGGTAAATGGGAACTCTCCAACGTAAATAGCTTCCACCTTTTCGTCAAAGGTGTCTCTGGATGGAATGGCATATATGATTGAATTAAATGACCTTTTGGTCACCAGATAGAGATCATCATATTCTGGATCGTACATGAGTGTCTCAACATCGTGTTTTCTGCCTTCCGGATAGTTGAATAATACAGTTTCTAAAAGCTCAGGGTCCAGATCGACAATCCGTCCACTGTCTTGCGGATTGTACACGGGTTCTTTAAATTTGAAAACTTTGTATTCCGTATACACGCGATTGTTATCACCGGTCTCAGCAAGATAAATGAAGTACTCTCCATTATCATGCTTTCCGATTTCAATGTCTTCCCAGTCTCTGTTGTTGATACCATTGAGTCTATATCGAACTATTGTCTGGCCTGTATTTGCACTCAATAAGAACAATAAGTTTTGATTGCCTTTGTCATTGTGTGACCAGAGATAGCCGGGGTTTGTCATGCTTGGAGCCAGGCCTGAAGCTTCTTGCATGGTTGATTCACCAAGTCCGGTAGCTTCATCAGCAAAGAATGATGCCAATTCTAAATCGTTAACAACCCATTCAATGTCTAACTCAATGGGCAGCTCCCACCATTTGTCTGTCACATCATCATTGCTCGAACAGCTCATGAATAGCGTGCACATCAAGGCTGAAACAAAACTTATTGTTCTCAAGTGGTTTGTCATAAATTATCTGTTGTTAAATGCACCAAAAAATCCCGAAGGTAAAGGCGTTGTGTACGTTTTACCGTTGACCTCATAAGATGCAAACCTGGGTTCGAATCCTGTAAAGCCACCGCTCAACGCAGGCGATCCACTCTGTAAGTGAAAATCCTCACTGCCTGTAAGGAAGTTGACATCTGATCCGTCTCTGGCAGCTGTTATATTATATTCACCGCCAAGTGTATAGTTTGCAAACATAGGGTTATTTTCACCAACGACGGGAGACCAAATGTCACTTTCTGGTATTTCTAACCCGACATCAGGGTTTGGTAAGCCTATGAGTCCGTTATTAGGATGGAAGCCTTCAATGATCTCTGCATGATCACCGTAGTAAAACTGATGACCATATGCCATATTTTCAAGATCCGGCTCTCTATCAGGTGGAACTAGCCTAAGGCCATAGCGACAGTTGACAACAAGGTTATTGTAGCAAGTTCCTCTTGCACCCGCCTCATAGTTTAATGAACCACCTCGTCCTGACTGGGCTCTTCTCCATCCACAGTTGACCATAGTATTGTTGTAGTAGTAATTGTCAATTTGTGGCCCTTCTGCTCTTGTGTTAGCGGCTTTCAGTCCATTAGTAGCTACTGAGTAAAACAGATTGTAACACATATCCCCGACTGTACCTCTCTTAGCATTGAAAGCTTCTCCGCCATTCTCGCCTACAAACTCAAATGTGCTGTGTGCGATTAATGTCTTTGCCCCATTCATCCTTATAGCATCATCTTTTGAATAGGCAATTCTACTGTGCCACATGATGAAGTTACCATCTGGATTTACAAAATAGATGCTGTATCTCGGTTCACCTTCATCGATCTCACCTTCTGCAACTATGCTATTTCCTGCTTCTCCCAATGCTCCGGTAAATTCTACATCAGTATATTCCAGCACTAAATCTTGAGTAGATCTCGTACAAATTAAACCGCCCCATAGTCCTGCAAAAATATTACCGACTGTGCGTCTCTCTTCCGGGACTGTAATTATAATCCTGCCATTTTCTGTACCATAACAATACAAACTACCGCGTATATTAATTTCCGGACTTGTGCCTTGTCCACCGTCGCCATCTATGATGACTGTAACACCTTCTCTGATTTCAAGTGATTCACCCTCCGGTATGATCACATCTCCTGTGACGAAATAGGTCTCATTGGGGCCCCAAACGCCTGAGACTTGTCCTCTGACATTATTGGGGTCAAACTCGCCCGGTGTATCATCGTCATCGTCATCCATTACCGGTGATTCAGTTCTAGAACAGGCTGCCAGACCAATGAATAGGATGGCTATGGCCCCTAGTTTCAATACTTTAATAATTTCTGCAATATTCATACTTATAAATTTTACTATTCGAAAATGGGTTTAATTCATTTTAAAGCGCATGCCCAGTCTGTAAGACTGCCAATACAAGTCTCTTCTAATAAAGGTTTGATCAGTGCGATCTTGATAAGCAAATTCCTGATCTGGTCTGTTACGACCATTTTTTATATAGAGTTCGTAAGGACTATTGATTAAGTTGTTGATTTTTACAAATACAATGAAATTTTTATTTATTCTTTGCTCTATAGAGAAGTCCAATATGGTGATCGGTCTTGACCAGTGGTCATTATTGACAAAAGGCGAAACAAATTCTAATCGCTCTCCTACATAGACTAGTGATAACTGTGCATCAGTTCCCTTTTTTACATCTTTATACATCAAGCTAAAATTAGCAATATGGTCAGCTTGGCCTTGTAATGGTCTGGTTTGTTCGACATTTACAGTGACTAGATCAGAAGCAGGATCGTTGGGGTCTGCTCTTATTATTGACGCTTTATCTGTGGTGATAGAAGAGTTGGTATAAGTGTAATTGGCGCGAAAACCAATTTTTCCAAAGTACTTGATAATATCGAATTCGGCACCAAAATTAGTGGCTTCCCCTAAGTTCTCAGGGCGTAGTACTCGTGTGCCGGTTGTCAATGATTGTGTACGTCCAAATACTGTTTCGATCGGGTCTAATATGTATTTGTAAAATACGCCTACTAATATTTGCTCACTAGGATTGGGAAAATATTCAAACCTCAAGTCTAAATTGTCGGCAACAGCTCGTGTCAGGTCAGGGTTGCCGGCGACATTGAAATCTTCATCTTCCAGTAAAACAAAATCTACAATTTCGAAAAAGCCAGGTCTGTTTATGGCTTTGAAGTACGATCCTCTTATGGCTGTCTTATTTGAAAATTTATGCTTTAATGAAGCACTTGGCAATAGGTCAGTATACAATTGCTCATTATGTGGCAGGAAACCCTCCAGAGGTACACGTGAAAAATAACCTTGAACAGTGGTCTCACTTCTTATTCCGGCTACTATTTCTGTATTGCTGACATTTATTTTTGCCTTCACATAACCAGCGCCAATTTGTTCATAGGAGTCGTAGTTTAATGGGTCTGAAGTGTTTCCTCTTGGGTTGTTGACCCTCATGGATACCTCGTCTAATTTGTTCCAATCAATTCCTTGCTGTTGAGTAAGAGGAATAGGATCAAAAGTATATCTGTTAAAATACGAGCCTCTTTCCCTATCTCTAAATAGACCTCCAAAGCTGATTACAGATTGATCGTTCAATATTTTGGGGCTATATCGAAAATTTAAGTAGACGCTAAAGTCTCTATCTGAGTGACTTTCCCATCTTCTACTATTTCTTCTATCCAACAAACCCGGTACTTCCTCAAAATTTCGCTGTTCGCGTATGATAGTGAATACCGCATTGTCAGGTCTTTCGTTAGTAGCGAGGGAGTAAGCTACTGACCAGTCACTTTCAAGTCTGGGTGTGAATAAGTGATCTCCCTGTAAAGTGGCATTATTAATCGATTGATAGGTTGTCCGGGTACGAGTCTGAGTCTTATATAATAAATTACCATTTTCAGGGTCAAAATTTCGGCCATCAACAGTTGTCTCCGTTATTTCCCTAACATGAAAATCGTTTAAGTCATACCGGCCTAAGTATAATCCCAGGTTGTGGTTTTTGTTGATTCTATAATCTAATCTGGCGTGCCCGGCAAGTCGTTGCTGGTAAGTAGAAGATTGTCTCTCCTGAAAATCATCCAGTGCTACTAGCTGAGAGCCAGTTCGCCCTAGAGTGACATCGTACCAGTCGCTATCAGTTCCTCGATAAGAAGTTTGTATACTGGCACCTAGCATGACACCCATTCGTCCACCGAAATAACGGTCTCCTACAGTGATGCTTCCAAGAATATCGGGCATGGGCATGATATTCTCTGTGACTATATTGCCGGTACTAAAGTCAGATATATCAGCTGAATAATCTCCGCCAAATTGCTGCTCCGGTGACTGTCTGTTGACGACTGACCTGTCATAGGTCCAAAAACCTCTTTCGCTATTG
>SLDF01000413.1 GCA_007125435.1 Saprospiraceae bacterium | reverse complement strand
TTATGATATCGCTCAAAAGCACAATATCTGGGGATCATTTAGATAGCTATTTTCAGACTCTAAAACGCGACCCGACGACGACAACTGGATGGTGATGCCCAAAAAACAATCTACAATGACTCCCCAAAAATAATAATGGAATCTCTCCGTATCACGGACTCAATAAATGGATGCCAATGTTGAAATACAATGGATGTCCTAATGTGCTCAGCATGGCATATGGCTGGTCGCCAAAAAAGCCTCTGAAAAAGTCGTTGCCATTATTGGTGATGAAGTCTGCATGATTGATGTAATTGTACCTCAGACCGCCCTGTACGCTCCACCAAATGAAGCCGGACAACTGTCGCATATACTCAAGCCTGAATCTCAGCTCGCCCCGACGGATCTCAAAGCTTTTGTCATCTGTAGACAATTGACGTATGCGATAACTCTGACCCTCTAATTCATAGCCGGCCAACAGGAGATTTCTGGAGTTGAAAGTCCTGCGATAGTGCGCCCGGGCGGGTAATAGCATCTCAATACCCCACTTTCTGGATGGGGCCGTATAATTGTACATGATGATGGGCAGGTAGTTGAGCTCTCCAACCCTATACGTCCTGGCAATACCGACTGCCCATTGCTTCCTGTCACTGGGCCGCTTCCCCCATAACACAGCTGCTGAATACCTCAGATATCGCAAGGACTGAAAATGGGCAAAGCTATAGTTGCCACTCAGATCGGCACTACCTTGAAAAAGTAGAAAACTCTCATCATTTAAGGGTTTGAAAACTGTCGTATTTATCCCGCTTGTTCTGATGCCGTCCTCGTTGAGGATGTTGATGAGGCCTGCGCTGTTTTCTGACTGATTGATATCAGAGAAGCTGTATCTCGTATCCCAGAAGTTGGCCCCCATCTGCCATATGACACTGTTCTTGGAGATGACAGGAATATTGGCTATCAGGCGCATACCACCTGTATAATTGGCTATGCCTTCCTCCGCAACAGGACGCGTCCCTTCATCTTGAAATTCACCAATGGGTGAAAACTGCGCTCTATACCTCATCTGCGCATCCCAATGAAAGGAAATAAACCGCTGAGGGCTGATGTCTAATATCTTAGCACTGGCAAATCGCTTGGCAGCCTGATCTTCAAAGTCAAGATCGTCGTACATGCTGAAATCTTCGTCGTCATCCCACCAATCATCCTCTACCTCTGTAGAATCAGGCACCTGGGCCATCGACACAGATGACAAACACAAAAAACCAACCAACATTGAAATGTAAAGTAAATATGTATTCATATGGACATCTTGATTCAAGTAAAATATGGGGCTAAAATTACTTAGCCCCATGTCTTTTTTAAAGTTTTATGCGTGGATAGCTACTTTTTCATTTTTAACCGCTTCCACTCGTCTGTTCTACCCAGTGTCTTGACACCAATATATCCTCTGATGTCGATTGTATTATCGTCCTTGAGCTTGATTTCACACTTGTATGTGCTTCCGTTTTCAGGGTCATAGATGGTACCATTGGCCCATACGCCATTACCTTCATAGGTAAAGTCTTTCAATAAACGATAACCCCTTAGTGGTGTAGACCTCATGGATTCATCAGGATTGTTTCTGTCTGTCTTTGGCTTGCCTGTTTCCGGGTCGTTGGGTTCTTTGAGCCATACGATACGACCGTAGTATTTATTACCGATTTTGTCAATCTTTACACGGGCTTTACCGTGGCTGGGCTCCCATACTCCGATGAGTTTGTCTCCTTCTTCCTGACCCATGCTGACGCCTGCAAATAGGAAGAAGATCATTGCTGTCAAAAAAGAATATTTAATCATAATGTTAAGTTTCAATATTTAATAAAAAGTGATTGCTAAGCTATTATCTCACGATCTCTAACTCGAATATGAAATCACCTCTGATCCGCAAGTCGATGAAAGTATCTTGATTGATATTCATATCTGCAACGAAGGTGATTTTTTCATCATTAAGGATCTTATTCAAGCCCTTTTGGTCATTGCCAACATTGAGCTCGACTACAGTTGCATCCGGTGGTACTTCGCTCAGAAGAGCCACTTGTGTCATATCGGCATTGTCACTGGCCAATAGAAGAGATATGTCGTCAATAAAATTAAAATTAATGGTATCTATCATATGTAAGACGGCCGATGTCAGCTTTGCGCTCTTTACAGATTTATATGCCCCTTCGAGGGACTCTATACTTGCGGTCAGATCAATGTCCTGATCTGCAGTAGCCATATTGGCGCCTTCAAACAATGGTCCCTCTGCTACTAATTCTACATCGGTCAAGGTCAGAGTGTGCGTCTCGACATTGCTACAGCTGATCAATAAGGATACAGCTAATAAGCCCAAAAAATATCTATACATACAATAGTGTTTTATTTGAAAAAATATGTTTTAATGCTCAGCTCTAATGCGTTTCAAAACTAAACTTCTAACCTGCCACATCAGTTGCTAACTTCACATTAACTTTACGACACAACTATATGGGATGAGATGTCAAGTCTTTAACGATTCAAACCGTTTTGAGTTAGCTAAATTAACTATTTTATGGTAATAAATAAGCCCAAATCCACATCGAAAAAAATTATTTATTCTCTTTTACTTGCTCATCCGACTTTTCTCGAAGGTGGTTTTCCAGCCATTGATCTTGCTCCCAGAGCATATGGAAAATACTTTCTTCGGCGGCATAGCCATGACTTTCTCTTGGCAGCATGACTAGTCTTACCGGAGCACCCAGACCCTTCAGCGCATTGAAGTATCGCTCACTTTGCATCGGGTATGTTCCCGAGTTATTATCTGCATCACCATGGATCAATAGCAATGGCGTCTTCATCTTTTCTGCATGCATGAATGGCGACATCTCGTAATACACCTCGGGTGCCTCCCAGTAGTTGCGCTCCTCTGACTGAAAGCCAAATGGTGTCAACGTCCGATTGTACGCTCCACTGCGCGCGATACCGGCCGCGAATAGATCAGAGTGGGACAATAAATTAGCGGTCATGAATGCACCATAGCTGTGGCCACCGACAGCTACTTTTGACCTGTCCACGTAGCCCATGGCATCCACAGCATCTATGGCAGCCTTGGCATTGGAGACCAGCTGGTCTATGAAGCTGTCATTGGGCTCGTCATCGCCTTCACCTATGATAGGGAAGGCTGCATTGTCCAGTACGATATACCCTCTGTTGACCCAGTATATCGGTGATCCGTAGTATGGGTAGGTAAAATCATTGCTGCTAGAGGTCACCTGCCCGGCACTTGACTTGTCTTTATATTCTCTAGGATATGCCCACATGAGCATAGGCAGCTTCTCACCTGAGGATGGATCATAGCCCACGGGCAGATACAATGTCGCGGATAAGTCCAGACCATCTTCTCTTTTGTAATTGATGACTTCCTTATGCACATCCGCTATGACCTCGTATGGGTTCTCAAAGTCAGTGATAGGCTCTACGGTATTAGTTTTGATGTTTCTCATGTAGTAGTTAGGAAACATATTACTGCTCTCCAGCCTGGTCAGTACTTTGCCTGCTTTGCGATCGATGATCTTGACGAGACTCTCTACCTTATCCTCATCACTTGCCCGGTATAGGCGTTTCTTCTCTTGGGTATTGAGGTCGTACTCATCTATGAATGGAAACTTTCCCTCTGCTGAATACCCGTCACCCATCAACAATAGCCGATCACCATCTGATAGATCCAGCACATTGTTGCCAAACTCATTTCTTTGGGTCACAAAACTACCCGGATCATTATATCTATCTTGATAGTTGCGTTCCGAAAACACTACGGGTGGCTGCGACAGGTCAGATGGATTGATGAATGATGTTCTTATCGTTCTGGTATTCCACCAATATTCATTTACAATGGCGAGGTCATCATTGCCCCATGTCATCCCATAATACCGGAGCTGAGTCGAACACAACAGCTTATCTACACCATTAAATGGAGCATCCAGTTCATACACCTCATCCCTGTAGTCTACTTCCTGAGCCGGGTCCCCTCCATCGAGCGCCACCGCCCATGTCAGCGTAGCCGGCTTGTCATCTCTCCAGCTGAAGCTCCGTGGCCCCTCTCTTACAGCCATGAATCCCTTGGGTAGCTCTTCTGTCAGAGGTACTTCCGCCATGACCTTGATGAGTCTGCCATTCTTATCGTAGATGACGTAGTCCGTCGGAAACCTCGAATACGGCACGATGTACGAAAAAGGTCTCTTAATAGAGGCAATCAACATATATTCACCATCCGGAGACGGTGAGATCGATGTGTACATGCCCGCCTCACGCCAGAGCGTAGAGAATCCCGACATGGTCACGCGATACAGCTCAGAAGTCATCAGTGTCTCGAAGTTAGCTTCATCATCGGCATTCCTCAGTAGATCCTGATAGGTGCGATTTTGTGCCATTTGGCCTTCCATATTTTCAGAGATCACAGGCCCCGTCGGTATTGCATTTTCAGTATCGATGATGTCCGGCCTTTCCTCAGGCAGTCGCCGCACGATGAACCCCGAATCATCAGCCAGCCAGGTATAGGGCCGACCGCCATTGGCATTGAGGTCATCCGCCGTCAGCTGCATCGACTTTTGGCTGTTGTAGTCGATCACCCACAGCTCCACGCCATTGCGCGTTGTATTGGTAAATGCTACCTTGTCCTGCGCATTAGACCACGATATATTGCTGATGCGGGCATCATCAGGCATACCCACTATGTCCAAGATCTCTTTACTGACAGGGTCAAAGATTTTGATGTCATAATTATACCGCGCCCGACTAGATATATTGGTTACCGGATTAATACGCAGACCACCCAGCCGCATTTCCTTCTCGTACAGGTCCTCGAGCGTTTTGAATTGCTTTCTATACATCAGTATCGCCTTAGTACCGTCATAGTTGATACTGATAGAAGGCGGCAGATCCACATTGACAAGCTTGAGGATATCCTCATGAGGCTTTTGATAGGGGAGGTTTGATTGCCCGCTCAGTGCGACCGCACCCATAAGCAGACAAAGCGTAAATATTATTAACGTCTTCATGAACTATTGATTTAGTGATGGTAAAAGATACAGCCCCCAGCCATACTTCGCCATAAAGGGCCATTTTTCAGATGCGTGAATATACGACAATTTCAATCTTTATAAAATCCGATCGCAGCATTGATGACGTCCAGTTTTCAGATGACCCGTTAGATCCTTATGCCTACATAGATGGCATTAGTGTTGATTTTAGTAGGGTTGTCTTTGGGCGTGCCCCTTCGGGTCGGGCTATCCGCTTGTATTCCTGGCTGTCTCATGGGCAGTCACTATGTATTTGGTGGCTTCCGTTCGGTCGCCCCCACCTACATGTTCCTGCTATCCATTCTACAGCCACTCATATCACTTCTATCCCTCACGCAGTCAATCAGTTGTCAGTTGTCGGTTGTCGGTTGTCAGTTGTCGGTTGTCGGTTGTCGGTTGTCAGTTGTCGGTTGTCGGTTGCGGGTCGTTTACGCTTCGCTGTTTAGGCAAACAGTCGGCTATCGCCTCCGTTTGCTGTTTACGCTACGAGCACTCCGTGCTCTCCGCTGTTTAGGCTTGAAGTAGGCTGTAGGCTTTCAAGTTTTATTTACATAATACAATCTAATTAACAAGCTGCAGAAAAATTCTCAACAGAAGCTC
>SLDF01000274.1 GCA_007125435.1 Saprospiraceae bacterium | reverse complement strand
GTTATACTCTGCGAGAGAGGTATTCGCACATTTGAGACCAAGACCCGTTTTACGCTTGATCTGTGCGGGGTGGCATACCTTCAGGAGTATACTAATCTGCCCATCATACTTGACCCCAGCCATGCACTGGGCTACAGGTACGGCATCGAAAGACTGGCAAAAGCTTGCGTTGCCATGGGGGTTGATGGCTTGCTCGTGGAGGCGCATCCAGACCCATCTGTGGCTAAGTCTGATGCTGCCCAGCAGCTGACCCACGAAGCATTCAAGCAAATGTACGAAGCGATCCAGCCCGTCGCCGCAGCCGTTGGATACACCATTGTTTAATCAGTAGATGCCAGCATGACATGGAAGTATTTAGAAGAAACCTGGAAGCACTGATAGTAAAAGAAGGCAAAGACATTAAGGCATTTTTATCAGACTACGGCGTTCAGCGCATAGAGCAGCTCTCGCTTCAGGAGATTGATCACATTGCCGGTACCTTTGGATTGTCTTTTGAAAACCTATTGTGCTATCCCCATCATTCATTATCAGGCGACTGGCCGGATATCAAGCTTCTGATCCTCGACGTAGATGGCGTCATGACAGACGGCGGCATGTACTTCACAGAAAATGGCGACCAGATCAAAAAGTACAACACAAAAGACGGTATGGCGATTATGAAGCTCCAGGACACATCAGTAAAGACGGGCATCATTTCCTCAGGTTTCAAGACGCGGTTGGTAAAAGACAGAGCTGACCTTCTCAAGATCGACCTTTTCTACGTCGGCCGTGACCGCAAGATCGACATCTTACACCGTTGGTGCAGCGACCTATCCATCACCATGTCCGAAGTAGCCATGATAGGTGACGACATCAATGACCTCGACATCATTCAAAGCATTGGTTTTTCAGCATGCCCCGCTGACGCCGTTGACATTATCAAAAAGAACGTCGACATTGTCCTCCATAAAAAAGGCGGAGAGGGCTGTGTCAGAGAGTTTATCGACCGCTTCATATTATCGCGATAGACGTTTAGAGGCCTTATTTGTCGCAAGAAACTTTATAATAATTTGACTTTTTGGGGCTATCCCGACGAGCCTCATGACTTCGGCTGTCGGGTCGGGCTATCCGCTCATACGCGCCCCCGTCCATATGGGCATCTACTACTGATGGTGATCGGCTTCCTCCGGTCGCCGCCACATCAGTGTAGATACATCCATATGGAGAGGGCTTGTATCCGCTACTATCCCTTAGCCAATAATGTGTGATTTTATAATATACCGCTATATGCGATAGAATTTTACATGCCACCATCGACAGATAGTGGACAGAAAAATTCTAATGAATTCGGGTTAAATCACTTATCACTTATTGATTATCCTTATTTGGGTGCATTTCGTAAAATGTCGTTTGTCAGGTGATGCCCAAAGTGACAAAATGAAATACACATCCTTATTTTAGCCTATTTTTTTTCTATTTTTACAGAATAACCTTTGACTATGCCCAAAAACAAACATAACATACATGATAAGTTTGTTAGGGAGGCTTTTTCTGACCCTAAAAGAGCAGCTGCTTCCTTCAGAACCATTTTGCCTAAAGTTCTGGTCGATCAACTCCAGCTTGACCAGCTAGCTGTCCTCAATGAGTCTTATATTGACACTGAGCTAAATGAATTCTTTTCTGATCTTGTTTTTGAAGTGCCTATCCTGAAAGATGCAGCATTAAAAGTCGACATTGTATTGCTTTTTGAACATAAAAGTGTGCCTGATAAACATGTCCTCATTCAGGTAGGGTATTACATGTTTGCACATTATTTCAAAGCCATCAAAAACAAAGGAAATCTTAAGCCAATCATACCTATTATCTATTACCAGGGCAAACGAAAATGGAAAGCTCCCCAACTTTCAAATTTATTCAAATCATATCATGTGGAGATCAAAACTTATCTTCCGGAAATCAAGCACGTGTTTGTTGCATTGCATAGTCTTTCAGATGAAGTCTTGCTCGCTATGAGAAACGACCTAATGGCTGCTGCTATGGTCACTCAAAAATGGAAAAACAAACCAGATTTATTATTAGAAGAATTCGTGAAAGTGTTTTCTATTTTTGCTGAAGAGATCGACGATAGGAATTTTTTCAACACGATTGTCGTTTACATGCTAAGAACGACTGAGCTAGAGCCGGATTCGGTTAAGAAACTTATTGAAGCCATACCGCCCAATATTAAAGAGAACATTATGACCACTTATAATCAAATAATCCAAAAAGGAAAAACCGAAGGAAAAATCGAGGGAAAAATCGAAGTAGTATTGAACGCTAGCCAGCAGGGTTTACCTATTGACATCATTGCTAATATCACCAACCTAGATGTCAAAGAAGTTGAGAACATTTTAAAAGAGCACAGAAAAGGGTGATATACCTCGACGGTAGCATGTGTTCTGCAACTAATAAAAGCTTTTCGTTTTTTCTCCGTTAAGGTTGATGTATTTGACATTCATGGAAATATTGAAATCTCGATGAATTTGAACGCGGAGGAAAATACAATTTGGCAACACATGAAACCCGGGGTTTATCTAATAAGGGTTTCAGACTTTTCATCCGGTGAAATACTAAAAACTCATAAGCAAATCATTTATTGAAAATTCAATCTGATCGATGGGGTCTAGCTACTATGCTACCATTGATCATACCATTTTCAAAAATACAAATTGAACAAATTAATAAAAATAACATTCTCTCAAAATCTATTATTTAGCATAATTTGGTTAGTCATGAGTTTACTTCAAAAGCAATATTTACTTTCTATATTGGTAATCTTTTTACCACTGACCACATTTACCCAATCAGATGGCTTCCCAGTGGTAAATTTCCCTTTTAAAGGTGCGGGCTTAGGTTTGGCATTACCGAAACTTTTGGTCGATGAGGATGAAAATATTTACGTGGTAAGCATAGGTACTGAAGGATCGCAAATTGATCCTCCCGATACAATTGGCGCAATCATTTATATTGATTTCGCCAAGTATGATAACAAGGGCAAGCTATTGTGGACACGACAAAAAATAGAGCTCGATTATCCATATGTGAATTCATCCCCATTTGTACCAAAGGGACCTCGTCCGAGACAGGTTTTAATGAAAGATTCCCTTATTCATATTTCAGGAATAATCATAGGTACTCGCCCAGGTGCTTGGTTCTCACATACATTAAACTTAGATGGCAATCCAATTGATACTTCCTTTGTAACAATAGAAGACGGTTTTTCTATTTCCTTGGGGGATTTATTCGTTGGAAATGAAACTTTTTTACTATTACGTTTGAGAGAAACTAGTCAGCTTAATAATAGCAAAGTGAACCTGTACAAAAAAACTGGAAAAATCTATCATTTGGTTCGTACTTATGAAGGAGAAGATTTAATATATGCTTCACGAATATTTTTCTTTTCAGAGGATGAGTTCTATTCTCATTCCGGGTTGTTTCGTTCTCCGGATATGAAGTATCACATCTATAAACACAATATAGAAGGTGATATCATAGCCCATTTTGAAGATGATTTCAGTGGTCGTCTGAATCATATAGTAGGAGATACGGTATTCTTTTATTATGAAGATTACAATGTGTTTCACAATGATCAATTTACAGGCGATAAAAAGTACTACGATGACTATGTACCACCCATGCCTGCTGGGAATATTGATCGACCTGATATAGCAGATTTTATACGTGCAACTGATGGATCTATCATGGCGGTTGGGGATACCTATTTGGGACAAGATTTTGTCTTCTCCTTTATGCATCGTATAGCCCCTGATGGGAATAGTGAGTATGCATGGATCTATGATCCGCAGGTTGTCCCATTAAATTCTTTATCAAGCATTGTAGAAATAAAGAGCGGTTATGTAATAGCTGGAACCCGTCTGGATCAAGAATACGGCTATTATATGGCACTGATAGACAAAGAGGGATACCTGGTGTCTACCACGGATCATAAAGTACCGGATAGCAGGATACAGGTATTACTATATCCTAACCCGTGCGTGGATGAGTTATTCTTAGAAATAGAGGATATTTTTGAAGGTCGGATCAACATCTTTGATCTGCAGGGGCGACACATCCATCAACAAAAAGTCAGTGGCCCAAAGACCACCATTCTCACATCCAATCTGCCACCCGGCATGTACATCCTAAAGTGGCAATCTGTAAAAGATCATGCCTGGGTCTCTAAGAAATTCTTAAAGATGGAGTGATAGGCGTACGTATATGAACAAAATGTAGATATTTGCATAGTATCCAACCGAATAAAGGGATGAAATAAAGCGATACTAGAATAAGATCTTTTGAAGCAATACTTTATATCATACCTGATAAAATAAATTAAAAAAAAGTATGGACTTTTTTATCTATTAAGGTATCTTAGATTAAATAATGCCCAAAAAGGGCTCCCTTCTTTTTATTCCACTTTTTAATAAAAAACTATGTCTAAGCAACTGTGCCATTAGCGCAGCTATGTAGATTATAAATTACGAAAGGAACTAATTGCCACAAAAACCAGCGGAGCCTACTCCACCTTTTCAAAAGCTTACATCCTGACGATAAACTATAAATACCCAAGCTCATTTTACTGAAAAACTCATAATTGACTGTATTTTTACGCCAATACGCTCAAAATATAATCAGTATGCCCAAGAAAACAGTGAAGAAAAAACGCCCATCCAGTCCAGAGAAAACCATGTCGCCATGGCTGGTGCATAGTTTGGCTATCGCAGCCTTTTTAGTGGTGACGGTAGCTTATTTCTACCCTCAGCTAGAAGGAAAAATCATTATACAAGGCGACATAGTAGGCTGGAAAGGTATGGCCAAGGAAGCCATGGACCACTATGAAGAAACAGGTGAAATCGCCCTATGGTCCAATTCTATGTTTGGCGGGATGCCGACCTATCAGACCAATAACCTACAACCAGGAAATTATACACAGCATATACTGAGGGCAGCGGGTTTGTTTATTAAGCGTCCGATTGGTGTGTTCCTGGCTGGTGCTGTCTTTTGTTATGGGCTATTGCTGGTTATGGGGGTGAGACCTTTGATTGCCTGGTTGGGCGGCTTTGCCTTTGCCTTCGCGACGTATAACCCGATTTTATTTGAAGCCGGGCACACCTCAAAGCTATTGTCCATAATGACCTTTCCCGTCATCATTGCCGGTATGTACCTTATCTTCAAAAAGAAATACCTGCCCGGTGGCGGTGTCTTTGCGGCAGGTATGGCTATGGCCTTATTTGCCAACCACGTGCAGATGACTTATTTCCTCGGACTGGCGATGGCATTTTATTTTGTAGCAGAGATGATTGACATGATCAAGTCTAAGGACCTTGGTCACTTGGGTAAGAGTCTGGGTGTGCTAGCCATAGCCTTATTACTCGGCGTCGGTAGCAGTGCCGGTAAGCTATGGACCACTTATGAATATGGCAAAGACACCATGCGGGGTGAGCCGATACTGGAAAGCTCGGGCAGTAGTGCATCTTCTTCTGAGACTGATGGTTTGGCCTGGGATTATGCTATGCAATGGAGCCAGGGATCACTGGAGCTGATGACCATCATGATACCGGGTATAGTCGGTGGATCATCAGCTGAGAGCCTTGGTAAAGAAAGTACGACCTATAAGTCTTTATCAGCAAGGGGTATTTCCTTG
>SLDF01000344.1 GCA_007125435.1 Saprospiraceae bacterium | reverse complement strand
ACAGATGTTCGCTTCTTGATAGGAGTGGATAGTGTCAGAAACTTTTCTGGAGCTCAAGAGGGAGCACTTGCACCCTCAGAGAATATGTTCTGGAGCTGGAATACCGGCTACATCTTCGTACGAGTAGAGGGTACATCCGAGAGTATCGAAGCTGAAGATAAGTCTTTTGAGTACCATATTGGAGGTTTCAGAGACCCTTTTATTGCGAGCAGACCGATTGAGGCCTCTTTCGGAAGAGAGCTCATGATTAGATCAAATTCGGGACCATCTATTCATTTTCATGTGTTTGCAGATAGGTTTTTTGAAGGCGAGGCCATCAATATCGACCTAAATCAAATGTCAAGAATGCACATGCCTAATGAAAATACAGTTAGGGTTGCTGATAATTATTCGACAATGATCGAATACGATCACATTCATAATTAACAATGATTAAATCCGGCTTATGCTCTGGAAGTTTGTCTCTCTTGCCAGGGAGATGAATTTCCAGAGTATAGTCTGATTTGTTAAGTAATAGCCATGAATCGATTATTACAAATATTTTTAATGGTATCTGCTTGCCAGTTCACCGTTCTGCAGTCATTATCTGCATGTGATGTATGCGGAGGAGGTGGTGGACTGAGCGGTGGTATTCTGCCAAGAATTGATCGTCCGTTTCTGGGAATGGTAATGAATAGTTCTATGCTCTCCTATGATACCGAAGGCTTCCAACTCGGTCAAAACGGGCAATTGGTTCAAGATAGAATATTCAGTACCAATATGGTTGCTAGAGTACATACCAACTACAGAACCCAGTTACTAATATCTGTGCCATATTTGATCAACACCAGAGCAGAACAGGAATTTGAAAGCACTACAAGAGGAGTAGGGGACATTAACGTACAAGTGCAGTACCATGTTATAGACCCTATCAATCAACTCGGCAAGGAATGGGTTACAACCATGTTAGCCGGTGCCGGTATTGTATTACCTACCGGAAAGTACCAGCAGAGAGACGGTCGCAGACAGTTATTGCCTAATTTTATTCAAGTCGGTAGCGGGGCTTTTGCTTTTCAGGGTCATTTTAATACGGTGCTGAGTCGCAAGGGGAGCGGATTTCATTTTGAGTCTTTCTACAATTATCAATTGGAAAATGAATTGTTTTATAGAAGAGGGCATCAGTCTCGTATTGGCCTCAATTACTTTAAGCGGATAAATGTATTTTCAAACCTGGATATCTTTCCGACTATTGGGGTTAATTTTGATCATTTTACAGCAGACAGAGATTTTGGGACAGATTTAGAATTTACCAATCGTAGACAGTTAAATGCTCAGGCTAGAATTGACTTCTTCTCTTCTTCATTCAATGCGGGCCTCTTTATCAATGTGCCACTGGCTCAGGATAGGCGTGCCGGCCAGCCGGATACAAGGCAGTTCGGACTACAGTGCTTTTATATGCTCAATTGAATGACGGTAGAATGGATGTATTTCAAAAAGTCGTTTTTTTCTGGTCTTGCATCAGCGATGTGTAAGGGTGGCGACGCAGGAGCCAGACTCAGCGTAGCATTAGCGAAGCTGAGGCCGACCGTTCAGGGAGCCCTGGAACGTAGCGACCCAGAGGGTGATGCCCAAAGCAACAAAATGAAATACACCCCGGTTTAGTAGATGTAAAAATATTAATTACTAGAGCTTTTTTATTCTTGGCAAGCCCAGTTTAAACCTCACTGCTAAAATCCGAATGGTGACAACTAGAGAGATGGTGAGTACTAGGTTCAATTCAGGCATCAGGTTAAAGTGGCCAAATAGCAGGTAAAATGATGCACCAATAAAGCCGGCAGTCGCATAGATCTCTTGTCTCAGTATTAGTGGCACTTCGTTGCATAGGACGTCGCGGATCAGACCGCCCATGGTCGCTGAGATCATACCGCATATGATGGCATAGACTGGCGCTATATCATATTGTAGCGCTTTTTCTAGTCCGCCTATAGCAAACACACCTAGCCCAATGGCGTCAAAAAGAAAAAAAGTGCGCCGCAAGGGAACAAGTTGATTTGAGAAGGCAAATGTAATGACGACTCCCAGGGCTACAACAATCAAATAATGGATATTCTGCATCCAGCCTACCGGATGTGCGCCAATCAATATATCTCTTAGTGTTCCTCCACCTAGTGCTGTTACAAAAGCTATGATACCTATACCCATAAGATCCATCCGCTTTTCAGCAGCAGTTAATGCCCCTGATATGGCAAAGACTAAGGTGCCGATGATGTCTAGAATGTAAATTTGTATCATAGAGATTGCAATAGTCGCTAAAAGTTATGTTATCGATAGAATGATCTTACCCATGTGCCGGCTACTTTCCATAAGTGCATGTGCATCTGCAGCATCTTCCAGAGAGAAGGTTCTATTTATTTTTGTTTTGTATAAACCTTTATCAATAATTGGATATACATGCTCAGTGATCTGCTCAGTTAGTTTCTGCTTGAATGCGGTTGATCGGTTTCTAAGTGTGCTGCCGGTAACCAATAACCTCTTTCTCATGACATCCCACAGATTGAGCTCTACCTTGTGACCATTGACAGCATTGATATGAACTAAACGCCCATCTGGCCTAAGTAAGTTGACATTCTTTTGAAAGTAGTCTCCTCCTACCATATCAAGCACTACATCTACACCATTGTCTCTTAACACATCTTCAAAGTCCTCTTTGGTATATTTGATATACCGGTCTGCACCAAGTGATAAGGCAAATTGACCTTTTTCATCTGTACTTACCGTCACAGATACTTCTGCACCAAAGGCCTTCCCAAGCTGGATGGCTGTCATGCCGATGCCACTGCTACCGCCATGAACCAACAAGTGCTCGCCTTCCCTCAGTCGCCCTAGATTGAATATATTGTGCCAAACGGTATATAAGGTTTCCGGCATTCCTGCCGCTTCTTCAAAAGTAAAACCTTTTGGCTTTCTTAGACAGACTTCACTATCTGCTATTGCATACTCTGCATATCCTCCTCCTGGTATGAGTGCGCATACTTCATCGCCTTCTTTCCATCCTTCCACATCTTTTCCGAGGGCGTGTATGACTCCACTGACCTCTAGTCCGGGGATGTCTTGAGGCGCATCAGGTGGTGCCGCATATTTACCTTTTCGCTGAATAATGTCCGGTCTATTAATACCGGCCGCTTTGACTTTTATCAGAACCTCTTTGTCATTTGGCTCAGGTATAGATCTTTGCTGTAATTGAAGAACCTCCGGTGAGCCATATGATGAAATGACCACTGCTTTCACGACTTTACTTTTTCTATGACAAGACCGATTTCTCTAACACCTTTCAGCGCTTCTGTTCGGGTATTCTGCTCTAGTTGAATAGTATATGATCCGCTCATTGGAAATGTAAACCCCTCTCTCAATATAAAGCGGATTTCACATTTCTGAGCATTGCATCCACCTATCCATGCTCCTCCCTTTTCCTGCAGCTCTAGTGAGTGCTGATCTTCAATGATAAGCCCATCAGGCGATACTGAGCGAATCATCACATACAAGTTTTGGAATGGATACGATGTTTCGTGCGTGATGTCTAAGTACATATTGTACATAGCAGTACTGTCAGCTATAGAAAAGTCAAAGTCGACTAAGTCACTATGCTTCCAAACATTGTCTTCCGGCTTGTAGGTGTCTTGATAGTAAATACCCGACTCACATCCGACTAATAATAAAACACCAAATAAGAACGATGCCAAACGGATCATGAGAAAAAGTCTTTCATTCTATCAAAAAAGCTTTTCTCTCCCTTGCCCGGAGATGGCTTGAAGTTTTCAGCATCTCTTAGTTTTTCAAGTATTTTACGCTCCTGGTCGCTTATATTTTTAGGCGTCCATATGTTGACATGGATGAGTTGGTCTCCTCTACCATAGCTTTGGACGGATGGCAGCCCCTTTTCTCGTAGTCTGAATATTTTACCGGCTTGTGTTCCCGGTGGTACTTTTATTTTGACCTGCCCTTCTATGGTTGGCACTTCTACTGACGTGCCTAATGCCGCGTCAGCAAAATTTAGGTATAAGTTGTAGACTAGATTGTTACCTTCTCTAGTGAGGGATTCATGCTGTTCCTCTTCTATGTGGATTAATAGATCTCCGGCAGGTCCGCCATTGGGGCCGACATTCCCTTTACCTGACATAGATAATTGCATGCCATCTGATACACCTGCTGGTATGTCGATACTGATGGTCTCTTCTCCATGAACACGTCCGTCTCCTTTGCAGACACCGCATTTATCTGTAATGGTTTTACCGGTGCCACTACAAGTTGGACATACACCTGTGGTGGCCATCTGTCCAAGAAAAGTATTTCTCACTTGTCTCACATATCCGCTGCCATTGCATGTTCCGCATGTTTTTATGCTTGAGCTGTCTTTGGCACCACTGCCGTTGCATGCATCACATGTTTTTTGCTTGCGGACTTTGATCTTTTTGTTGGTACCATTAGAGATCTCAGAAAGTGAGAGCTTCAGCTTAATTCTCAGATTAGAACCTTTTTGGCCGCGCGACCTGGTTCCTCCACCGCCTCTACCTCCAAAAAAAGAATCAAACGGAGAACCCGAATCACCAAAAATATCACTGAACGTAGAAAAAATATCGTCCATGGTCATATTTTCACCACGGAATCCTCCTCCTCCGCTCATATTTGGATCGACTCCGGCGTGGCCATACCTGTCATATCGAGCTTTCTTGTCCTGATCGCTCAGTACGCTGTATGCTTCAGCGGCTTCCTTAAATTTATCTTCTGCTTGCTTATCTCCTGGATTCTTGTCCGGGTGGTACTTTAATGCTACCTTTCTATAAGCCTTTTTTATGGCACTGGCATCGGCATCTTTACCCACCCCTAAAATCTCGTAATAATCTCTTTTTGACATATATGCTTGTTGACTGTATTGATTCTTATTTACTTACCGACAACGACTTTAGCGTATCTGATAATCTTATCATTCAGGAAGTAACCTGTTTCTACTGTATCTATTATTTTACCTTTCAAATCTTCGCTCGGTGCCGGAATCTCTGTGATAGCCTCATGAAATTCCGGATCAAAGTCTTCACCTGTAGACACCATTGGCTTCAATCCTTTATTGGCTAAAGTCTTTTTCAGTTTTTCATACACTAGCGATACACCCTCGCTAAATTGCTCTGCACTCTTAGGGTCATCTGCATTCTTCTTGGCACGATCAAAGTCATCTATCACCGGCAGTAATGCGGCTATTGTGTCTTGTGACGCTGTCTTTATAAGCTCGAGTCTCTCTTTTGATGTACGCCTTTTATAGTTTTCAAACTCGGCAAAAAGCCTCATGTATTTTTCTCTGACTTCATTGATCTGTTTGTCCAGGTCGTTTGTTTCGTTATCATTTCCTTCTTGCTTTGCGTTTTCGACAGACTCCTGAGTTTCATTTTCTTGAACCGCTTCTTGTTCATTTACGGTTTCTTTAACATCTTCAGCGTGCTCTTTAGCCACTTCGTTTTCCATGTTTTCTGATTTATTCTTTGCCATAATGTTTCATTTATTCTTGACACTTATAGTTGTCAAATACTTTGCCAATGAACCAGCCTTGACAATCTGACAGTTATCTGGCTAGATTAGCTTCCAAAATGTCAGTTATTGTCTTTTCGTCGGGATTTACACCAATTATGGTGAAATT
>SLDF01000207.1 GCA_007125435.1 Saprospiraceae bacterium | reverse complement strand
CTGTGACTTAGATCATACGACGACTATTTTCAGACTCGTTCCAGGGCTCCCTAAACGGTCGGCCTCAGCTTCGCTATTGCTACGCTAAGTCTGGCTCCTGCGTCGCCACCCTTACACATCGCTGATGCAATATCCGAAAAAACGACATTTTGAAATGCAACCTATTCAACCCGGATTTCAAGAGTTCATAAAACTGACAAAAAAGAGCTAACTTTTTTGACAAATCAAGTGAATCGTTTTGAAAAGCACAAAAGAATAAATAGTTGATTACCAATGTTTTTAACCCTCATTATGAATTTCCAATGCATAATCCGGGTTTAAAGTCTAAATGCCAAGAAGTACAATCTCCATTTTCGAAAATTCATGAACAGTACATCAATCCTTTGATATTTATTTTTTCATTTCAACCGCCTTGTGATCAGGATGCACAGAATGCAAGAATTTCCAGAATGAGTTTAGGCTTTTAATCGGATGGTTTCGTGTCATGCTGTTTGACCGTGGATATCGGGATAGTTGTTTTGTAACATTTCAAGTGGTGAATAGCAATGTTGATTAATACTTGAAAGTGTTCAATATTCTTCAAGCTTAAACAGCGAAGAGCGCAAAGTGCTCGTAGCGTAAACAGCAAACGGAGGCGATAGCCGATCGTTTGCCTAAACAGCCGGAGTGAGGCGAATGCCGAATGCAGGCGTAAACAACCAGCAACCAGTAACCAGCAACTAGCAACTCGTAACTGCGTGAGGGATAGCAGCGATATGAGCAGGGCTGGCATATGTAGTGGAGCGCTGGAGGGAGGGGCGACCGAACGGAAGCCACTCGAAACAGCAGCGACACCATATGGTAGACCTGTGAATACAAGCGGATAGCCCGGCCCGTAGGGACACGCCCAAAACTAAATCAAATAAATCAAAGCTATGATCATCTTCAAGATCAACAGACTGCGAACTTTGCCTAAAAAAATTATGTATTACTTTTGTCCTTGTCATGTGATAAGTCTTGAATCAAAAAAATAAACAAAAATGGCTTTAATACTTCCAGTAAAAGGGGTGAGTCCTAAGATGGGTGGAGATTGCTTTCTCGCCGAGAATGCAACTGTAGTAGGGGATGTGACGATGGGGAATCAATGTAGTGTTTGGTTCCAGGCAGTGGTGAGGGGAGATGTGCATTATATAAAAATGGGTGATAAAGTCAATGTGCAGGATGGTGCTGTGATTCATGGTACTTATCAGAAAGCGCCTACGAATATCGGTAATAATGTCTCTATAGGCCATAGAGCGATAGTGCATGGCTGTACGATCCATGATAATGTGCTGGTCGGTATGGGGGCTATCATCATGGATCACGCTGTGGTAGAGTCCAATGTGCTGGTCGCTGCTGGTGCTGTCGTGCTGGAAAACAGCCGACTAGAGTCTGGGTACATATATGCTGGTGTGCCGGCGAAGAAAGTGAAAGCCCTGACTGAGGAGGCATTCAAGGGGAATATAGAACGCATAGCCAATGCCTATATCAAATATAGCTCGTGGTTTAAAGAAGGGGAGAACGATTAGAGTGCAAAACTCTCACCGCACCCGCAAGTACGGGCGGCATTCGGATTATTGAAGTAAAAGCCTTTGCCGTCTAACCCCGATGAAAACTCTAAGGTGGTGTTACAGAGGTACAAGAAGCTTTTAAGATCGGTAACGACTTTGATGCCTTTGTCTTCAAAAATCTGGTCGTTTTCTCTGGATTGGTTGTCAAACTCCATATTATATGTCAGGCCTGAGCAGCCTCCACTTGTCACACTGACTCTGACAAAATAGTCCTCACCTATTTCTCCGTTCTTCTTGATTTCTTCTATTCTTTCTTTGGCGCTCTCTGCTACAAATAACATGACTTGCTTATTTAGATCAAGACAAAATTAATATAATTTCGTCGTAATCATAATCAAAAAAGTGTAAAAAAGGTTTCTAAATGTTGTCCATTGTGCTAAAATCAGGAAATGAAGTGTCAGCAGAAAATTTGTTATATATTGCAGGCTGAATCTAGGTTTTGATCAGTTAGGGTGGATATAGGTGCCAATTCGGATGTAATGGATCAGGACATTAACTGTTATCAAGTATGAAAGTTTTAGGGGTTTATACAGGGAAGATAAAATCCTATTCGTGGGAAGGTAAGGCTGTAGAAAGTGCCATCTTCAAGGAGGAAGTCAAGGGCAAAGTATTTCTCAGTACTACTGGCTTTGTGACTGACGAGCAAGCAGAAGAAAAGTATCATGGCGGTGAGTATAAGGCGCTATATGCATACCCGGGCGAGTATTATGCAGACTGGGAAAATATACTAGGCAGAGATCTTCCCGCATGTGCTTTTGGCGAGAATGTGACGACTCAGGGTATAACAGATGATGATATAGAACACGGTGACACCTTTGCCATAGGGGAGGCGCTTATTCAGGCAGTAGATCCTCGAATACCGTGTTTCAAACTCAATATGAGGCACAATGACCCGCAATTTCTGCGACTATTCACCCGTGAAGAAAAGTATGGTACATATTTTAAAGTCGTAAGGGAAGGATATATACAATCCGGAGATGCTTTCACCCGCGCGGATAAGTCTGGTACAGGAGTCTACATAAGAACAATGGCAGCAGCTTTTAATCGACCTAAGGAACATATAAATGAGCTCAGAGCCATCATTGACCTACCCGGTCTACCGGAGCAATCTATACTAAATTATAAAACCCTTCTGAAAAGAGCCGAGAAATAAAAAAGGTGCAACACTTTGCTGCACCTTTAAAATTTTTCCTCTGCAATTCCGCTTTTGTTAAGCGTTCGTGTTAATACAATTCAAATCTTCAAAGGCTGCCGCCAATCTGTCTTTGAAGGCCTGCTCGCCATGTCTTAGCCACACCCTTGGATCGTAAAACTTTTTATTGGGCTTATCACTGCCTTCGGGATTGCCGATTTGGGTCTCGAGGTAATCTTTTTTATCACTGACATAATCTCTCACACCTGATAAAAAAGCCCATTGCATATCTGTATCGATATTCATTTTGATAGACCCATACTCAATGGCTTCTCTTATTTCCTCTCTTGATGATCCACTACCACCATGGAATACAAAATTTATAGGGTTATCACCTGTATTAAACTTTTCTTTTACATACTCCTGAGAGTTTTTAAGAATGATCGGCTGCAAGCTTACATTGCCAGGCTTATACACGCCGTGTACATTGCCGAAAGCAGCTGCTACCATGAATCTGGGGCTGATCTTTATCAACTCTTCATATGCATAGCCAACTTCTTCTGGCTGTGTGTATAACTTTGAGCTGTCGACATTGGTATTATCCACGCCATCTTCTTCACCTCCTGTAATACCGAGTTCTATTTCCAGGGTCATCCCGATTTTACTCATGCGATGCATGTAAGCCTTAGAGATTTCAATATTTTCTTCTATGGGTTCTTCAGATAGATCCAGCATATGTGAAGAATATAGTGAATATCCTTTTTCTTTGTAGAACTGCTCACCGGCGGTAAGAAGGCCGTCAACCCACGGCAATAATTTCTTAGCACAGTGGTCAGTATGTAAGATCACAGTCACACCATAAGCTTTGGCAAGGGTATGCACATGCAATGCACCTGAGACACCGCCCAGAATTGCCGATTGCTGATTGTCATTTGATAGACCTTTTCCCGCATAAAATGAAGCTCCACCATTCGAAAATTGAATAATCACCGGTGAATTGACTTCTCTTGCCGTCTCCATGACTGCATTGATAGAGTTGGTGCCAATGACATTGACTGCCGGAAGAGCAAAATTTTTCTGATTTGCGTAGTTGAGTAATTCTGTGACTTCATCACCGTGAAGAACACCCTTTCTAAATTTCGTCGACTGACTCATGATGTGGTAGTTTATATTGAAAAAAATATTATTGAATTCCCTGATTGATCAAGTAGCGTTCTGCATCTAAAGCCGCCATACATCCTGTACCGGCTGCTGTGACAGCCTGACGGTAGACCTTGTCTTGAGCATCACCACTAGCGAAGACGCCATCTATTTTTGTCTTGGTCGTACCTGGCTTGACGATCAGATAGCCTGCCTCATCCATATCAAGCCAATTGTTGAATATGTCCGTATTCGGCTTGTGACCGATAGCTACGAAAAAGCCATTGATCTCTATCTCTTTTTCTTCTTTGGTTTGGTTGTTGATGACACGGACACCGGTTACCTCTTCATCACCTAGAATTTCAACAGTCTCTGTATGCCAGTGTACTGTGATATTGGGTGTATTCATGACTCTTTCTTGCATGATCTTTGACGCTCGCATCTCGTCTCTTCTTACCAACAGGTGGACTTCAGGACAGAGCTTAGCCAGATAGGTTGCTTCTTCGGCTGCGGTATCACCACCACCTACAACGGCAACTTTTTGACCTTTAAAGAAAAAGCCATCGCATACTGCACAGGCAGATACACCTTTGTTGTTCAGTCTTTTTTCACTTTCTAGTCCAAGCCATTTTGCGCTGGCACCTGTAGATATGATGATGGTGTGAGCGTGGTGTTCATCACCAGACTCTGTCCAGACTTTGTGAACAGGTCCGGTAAAATCTACTTTGACTATTTTTTCATAATGTATTTTGGTGTCAAATCGCTCCGCCTGATCGCGGAAGTCATCCATCATCTTTGGACCATTAACACCTTGAGGGTATCCCGGATAGTTTTCTACGTCTGTAGTGATCATTAATTGACCACCAGGTTCTTCTCCGGTGAATAGGACAGGGTCCATCCCGGCTCTAGCTGCATAAATAGCTGCAGTATATCCTGCAGGTCCTGATCCTATGATTAAGCACTTATGAATCTTATCTGACATTTGTTTCATGTATTTTTAAAAGTTAAGAATTGCAAATATATAAATTTTAAAACCGATTTATGACTCTACCTATATTGGGTGTATTTCATTTTACCACTTTGGGCATCACCCTCCTCCTGTCGTCGACGGGTCGCTACGCTACGGGGCTCGCTATTCGCTCGGTCCTACGGACTCACTCGCATGCGCTCCTGACCCACTCCGCATCGCTGATGCATAATGCGGGTTGAAGTAAGCCCACTTATGTAGAGCTAATTTGAGATGTATAGTAAATCTGGGTCGCTATATCCAGATCTGACCTTCCTCAACTGTACCAAGAGCCTTTGCCTTACCTTTGAGGTGTTTGAGCCCAATGTAAAAGGCCAAAACAGCGTCACATCTGTGCCAATTGGTCACTTGCTCTGCATCTAGGATGTAGCCCCAGTCTGCTAAGGTATTTGTGATAATGAGCCTTGTCATCTCAAGGTCGATTTTGTAACACGCTGCTAAAACATCCCATTGACGAGCACAACCTCCCGGATAGATTTCACACACATCTGACTTATACTTGCTTCGCATTTTTGCCACCAATCTCATCGCCCTTGCAGTCAAGCCACCCAGAAACATTGGTGACATAGCTGAAATTTTCTTGTCTCCTATGCGATAGAAGTAGTCATCGTACCCTTTTAAAGCGCTATACACACCCGGTAATGACAAAGGTGCATCAATATATACAGAAGAAAAGTGATATTCATCACATGCCTTCAAAATCATAGCATCGGCATCCTTCTTTTTTTGACTTTGGAGCAAATGGAGTTGCTTTTTTTTGTCGCTGTAGCAAATGACAGTAGTGCCTG
>SLDF01000227.1 GCA_007125435.1 Saprospiraceae bacterium | reverse complement strand
GTTTCGTCGTGAGGGTTTAAATCGACGAAGGAGATTCACGAATGCCATAAAAAATATAAAAGCAATATGAGTAAATGGCGAAAAAATAAGTGATTTTGCGATTGAAGCATAGTCACTCCTACGACGATTGAACAAAATCATCAGTTTTAAAGCCATATTAAGCCGTAATAGGATTTCTGATGAATATGATGGGTTTTGCTTCATTGTTCATAAGCCACGTAGTACTGACTATACTCCATCCTCACAAGTCGTCTAAATCAAATTCCTTTATGCCCCAGTTCACTTCAGGAATTATTAGAGGTAGCCTAAAGCCTTTTTCAGGTATGGCCAGATATTTTCAGCGACGATAATGTGACCTTCTGCGGTAGGGTGTATGCCATCCGGTAGGTTGAGTTCGGGATTACCCCCGACACCTTCCAGTAAAAATGGAATGAAGATCAGGTCATTGTAATCATCTGCTATTTTGGGGTACATCTCCCGAAATGATTGCGTGTAGCCAGGGCCCATGTTTGGTGGGATTTCCATGCCGGCCAAAATCAATTGAGCCTCAGGGTAGGCATCTTTGACGGTATTTAGAATGGCACGGAGGTTGCGTTCGGTTTCTTCAATATCTATACCTCTCAATCCATCATTACCACCTAGTTCCAGGAAGAATACATCGATGCTTTCTTCGAGAAACCAGGATATTCTACTGAGTCCACTAGCTGTTGTTTCACCGCTAAGTCCTCCATTGATCACTTTGTATTCTAACTCCAGACTATCTATCTTGTCTTGAATCAATGCCGGGAACGCTTCTTCTTCATCCAGGCCAAATCCCGCTGTGAGGCTGTTGCCAAAGAATAATATCGTTTTTTTTGTAACGACCTCATTTTCTTTACCCTCAGTTTGACTCTCTCTATGCTGATCATCGGCCATATTACTACACCCCAATAGAAAAGTCAATAAGAATAAGCACCATGATATGCTGTGGCTTTTCATCTTCGTCAATTTTATGTTATACCTTATAAATGATTTAAATGTCAATTGGTTGGTATTGACAGCTTGTGAAAGTAAATAATATTATTTCTGGACTGGATATTTTTATTGAAATGAAAATAGCACTTTCTCTCTTGCCTTGCATCAGCGATGCGGAGTGGGTCACGAGCGTATGCGAGTGAGTCCGCAGGACCGAGCGAACAGCGAGCCCTTAAGAGTCTAAAAATAGTCACCTTAATGGCCCCAAGTCTTGCTATTTTGAGCAATATCTTCGACAAAAATTATTTGCGTAGCTTTGGCTATGCGCATAATTTTTCTCTTTGATCTCACTCAAAATAGCTATGACTTAGACCATCCGAAGACCATTTTTAGACTCTAGCGTAGCGACCACTTTAGCATAGCCCACCATTTAAGTGGGGTATGCTAAAGTGGTGATGCCCAAAGCACCAAAATGAAATACAACTGATGTCTGATCATTAACCTCCTCTGCCTGTCTGTGTTGAATAATTGGCTTTGAAAATGTAATGCTGTATTTATTCAAGGCCTTTATTATCTTAGCCGTCAGAAAAATAACAAGACAATGGAAATACCCATACTGAAGGTTTTAGGGATAATGCTGGGGCTGGCTGTTATCGTATTGATAGGTTTTCGCCGGTTTAAATTGCCTACTATTATTGGTTTTTTGATCACGGGTGTCATTGTCGGCCCTTTTGCACTGAAGTTGGTCAGTGCCAGCCATGAGATAGAGATGATGGCTGAGATAGGTATCATTCTTCTGCTTTTCATTATTGGATTAGAGTTTTCGCTGAAAACTTTGGCAGCTATCAAGAAAGCTGTTATTTTGGGAGGACTCATACAGGTGGGTCTTACCATACTCGTTCCTGCTCTAGCTTTTTATGCCTTTCAGTATTCTGCTGCCGAGGCTGTTTTTATTGGTTTTTTAATGGCACTATCGTCTACTGCAATTGTGTTGAAAATACTGTCACAACGATCAGAGATCAGCTCGCCTCACGGAAAGATAGCTCTGGCCATATTGATATTTCAAGACATCATCGTAGTCCCGATGATGCTTTTTACACCTCTAATAGCCGGCGAGGCAGACAATATTTGGACTTCGCTTATATATCTATTGGCAAAGGCAGCAGGTGTCATTGCAGTAGTCATAATTAGTGCCAGATATTTAGTCCCAAGATTGCTTTATATAGTGGCAAAAACACAAAATCAGGAGCTGTTCATTCTTACCATAATTGCCATTTGTATAGCGACTGCTATCATGACCAGTTATGTAGGACTTTCACTGGCATTAGGTGCTTTCATGGCAGGGCTGATCATCTCTGAATCAGAGTATAGCCATCAAGCCATTGCCAATGTGCTGCCGTTTAGAGAGATATTTACTAGTATTTTCTTTATTTCAATTGGTATGCTGCTCGACTTGAGTTTTGTATTGGATCACCTATTGATCATCTTGGGTCTGACGATTGCCGTTGTTGTTGTAAAGTTCATTATTGCAAGTTTAGCTGGGTTTGCTTTGAAGTATCCGCCTCGAACGGCACTTCATGCGGGTCTGATTTTATTTCAGGTAGGTGAGTTTTCGTTTATACTCTCCAAAGTGGGATTAGACTACAATATTTTATCAAACGAGAATTACCAGTTCTTTCTGGCGATTTCAATTATAAGTATGGCGATCACACCGTTTGTTATCCCATCAGCAGACAAAATAGTAGGTGCCATTCTCAATCTCAGTATCAGTAAACCAATCCACAAACTGTCAGAAAGGTATAGTGAAAAAGTAAATGATGAGGATAACCAGCAACTCGAAGACCACCTCATCATTGTCGGCTACGGTATCAATGGAAAAAACGTAGCTAGAGCTGCAAAATATGCCGATATTCCCTATGTCATAATAGAACTCAATGCCGACACAGTTAAAAGTGAAAAAGCCAACGGTGAGCCCATTGTTTTTGGAGATGCATCAGGCGTTCATATTCTTGAGCACGTCGGACTTAGCAGAGCGCGAACGGTAGTTGTTGCTATTTCAGACCCAGAAGCAACGAAGAAAATCATTGCTAATGTCAGAAGTGTTACGCAAACAGCCTATTTGATCATCCGTACCAGATTTGTTAATGAAATAGAAGATAATATGAGGCTGGGGGCTGACGAAGTCATCCCTGAGGAGTTTGAAACCAGTATCCAGATATTTTCTCGTGTCCTAAGGAGATTTTACATTCCTCTTGATGAAATTCAGAGTTTAATACAGGAGATCAGAGAAGATAACTATGAGTTTTTGAGACCTGAAGTAGGCGATTTAAAAATCATACAGCCATCATTCTTTAGCGATCTTAATGTAGTGGCAGTCAGGATCAATCAGAGTGAGAATGATATTGTAGGAAG
Organism: Saprospiraceae bacterium; assembly: GCA_007125435.1. Lineage (GTDB taxonomy): Bacteria > Bacteroidota > Bacteroidia > Chitinophagales > Saprospiraceae > SLDF01. The sequence continues at coordinate 15,213 of SLDF01000227.1, read as the reverse complement.
GTCTATTGCCAGTATTGACCTCAGGAGTAGATATGGTATTAATTTGGTTAGTCTCAGAAGGGACAGGAAAGTCATAACAGATATTACACCTGATACGAAAATATTGAATGACGATATCGTATATGTGGCCGGATCATCCGACGCTATCAGGCAATTCTCAAAAAAAGTTAATCTCAATTTTTCAAACTAAGTTATCTGCCATCTTGTTTTAAAGGTATGGAGTCTAGAAAATATATATTACTCTTTGACGGGGCTTGCGTCCTGTGCAATGGATATGTCGACTGGTTGCTCAAAGCTGACAAAAAGGATCAATTCAGGTTCACCGCCCAACAATCAGAAAGCGGTCAAAAGTTAGTCCGGCAATACAATCTACCCAATGACATCAGCACGGTCGTGCTATTATCGCCAGATGGAGATGTTTATACATATTCTGATGTGGCTTTAAAGATATGCTATATATTAGGTTATCCATATCGCCTGCTTTACCCGCTTACTCTTATCCCTTTATTCATCAGAGATAGTGTGTACAAATGGATTGCCAGGAACAGGTACAAGTGGTTTGGTAAGAGAGAAGAAGCATGTATGATACCTGATAAGGCTATTAGATATAAATTTTTGCTCTAGGCTACCTCTAAAAACTCCTTCAGCGGCTGGAACGCAAAATTATACAATTTTGCTGCATGATAATTTTAATTTACACTTCCTTGTTCATCAGTCACGTAGCTAAGGCTATGTTCCTTCTTCACAAGTCGTCTAAATCAAAATTGTCTATGCTCCAGCTCACTTCAGGAATTATTAGAGGTAGCCTCTAAACTATCGTCGGGTTAACTCTAACAAATCATTCGGTGGCTCTGGTTTATCTCATTTTATTACTTGGGGCGTAGGGTATTTGTCATTTTGTCGCTTTGGGCATCACCCTCGTCCTGATGTACTCGGGTCGCTACGTTACGCTACTCACTATTCGTTCGGTCCTGCGGACTGCCTCCCACAGGTCGGCATAGCTCCACATCGCTGATGCAAGACCAGAAAAAAACACATTTTGAAATGCACCCTAGGACGTTGCCAGTAAAAATAAGTAATCCATAACAATCAGTCAAAATAGTGATCAAATAAAATTTTGAGCAGTAGGGTATCCTTACACGTATATTCTTGTACTCGTCTTTGTACAAGAGATTAATTTCTAGACAAGAAGTGATATGGGTAAAATAGTATATATGAAATAGCGTTGAAAATGAACAATTTGGATTTGAAAATATAAGGTCGTACCTTTGTGCCAAATAAAATATTATAAGTAGTGGCCGTAGAAGTTGACATTTATAGAGAAGAGCGTATACTCCAGAGGAGCATAGGAAGAGATAAAATTGTAGATTTTTTATTTACGCACCTAGAGCAGTACGGTGATGAGAAAAAAGATATTTCAGCTTGTCTGGATTATGTTTTTAATCCGGATAGAGGGGGCATAGTGCTGGTCGCCTCAGAAAACAATCAAATTCTAGGCGTTTGTATTATCAATCATACAGGCATGTCAGGCTATATTCCAGAGCACATACTCGTCTATATTGCTGTCGATAGTGCAGCCAGGGGAAAGGGTATTGGAAGGAAAATCATGAAAGCGGCTATTGAAAACACAGAAGGGAATATTGCTCTACATGTCGAGCCCGATAATCCTGCCAAAATTTTGTATGAAAAATTAGGGTTTACGAATAAGTACCTTGAGATGAGGCTAAACAAGTCTTAATCTGTTTTCATTACATATTGTGAAGCTAAAGCAAAAATATCATGGCTTATCTAAAGCTAGACCAGCAAAAATTAAAACACAATTTCAATTTTCTTGAAGGGTTATTTTCTAAGAATAATATATCCTGGGGAGTAGTTTCCAAGCTACTTTGTGGTACAGAGTCTTATTTGAATGAATTGGTAGAATTAGGCATCAAAGAAATCCATGACTCTCGTATCAGCAATCTTCAAAAAATCAAGGAACTAGATCCTACAGTTCAGACTGTTTACATCAAACCTCCTGCCAGAAGGAGTATAAAGGAGATTGTAAAATATGCCGATGTCAGCTTTAATACAGAGCTAGAAACAATGAAGCTTCTCTCTGAAGAGGCTGCCCGTCAAAATAAAAAGCACAAAGTCATCATCATGATAGAGATGGGGGACTTGAGGGAAGGAGTGATGGGTGAGGACTTATTAGATTTTTATGAAAGTGTATTTCGGTTGCCTAATATTTTCATAGTGGGGCTGGGTACTAACCTCAATTGTCTGCATGGCATCATGCCTTCTGAGGATAAGCTGGTACAGCTCAGTTTGTATAAGCAAATCATAGAGCTTAAGTTTAAAAGAGAAATCCCATGGGTTTCTGGAGGTACATCTGTTGTATTGCCATTATTACTGCAAAACAGACTGCCCAAAGGCATCAATCATTTTAGAATAGGGGAAGCCTTGTTTTTTGGATTAGATCTATTCACAGGTCAAACTATACCTGGGATGGAAGATGGATTATTCACACTCCATGCAGAGATAATCGAGATCAGTCAAAAGCCTGCTGTACCATTTGGAGAGACGGGCACTAATCCCAGTGGAGAAGAAACTGAGATAGATCCTAATTTATATGGTAAGGAGCAATTGAGGGCTATCATTGATGTAGGATTACTTGATATCCAGCCAAAATTTCTACGACCTGTCGATAAAAGTATTGAAACGATAGGGGCAAGTTCTGACATGCTTATTCTCAATATTACCCACTCTGAGAATTCATATAAAGTGGGTGACACTATCGCCTTCGATCTTGATTACATGGGTGCACTCACGCTTATGAATTCATTCTACGTTGAAAAAAGAATCAAGAAAGGCACTCGTATCAAAAAGCTTCATAGAGATGATAAGACTGAAGCGCCTTCCAAATCTCTGGCTACAAAGTGATATGATACCTATCCATGACCAATAAAAGTTGTTTACAATTATAGCCACTGACTATCATTGAAATCAAAGGACTGACTGTGTCAACTATCTTTGAATCTTTAATGTCATTTTCATAGTTTTGCAGAAAAAGTATAAAGAATGATAGATCGACCAATAATAGAATGTGTACCCAATTTTAGTGAAGGTAGAGATACTCAAGTATTAGACCAAATAGCCGCAGTCATAAAAGAAGTAGAGGGAGTATCCCTACTTGATGTGGATCCCGGAAAAGCCACTAATAGAACGGTCGTCACCTTTGTAGGCGAACCTGAACCTGTCATCGAGGCTGCATACAGAGCCATTGCAAAAGCATCAGAGTTGATCGATATGAGTAAACATAGCGGAGAACATCCACGTATGGGTGCGACAGATGTGTGTCCCTTAATACCTATATCTAATATCTCCATGGAGGAAGTGTCAGAGTATGCGCATAAATTAGCAAAGAGAGTAGGCAATGAGCTGAATATACCTATCTACATGTATGAATCAGCAGCCACGAAGCCCGAATGGAAAAATCTCGCTACTGTGCGCTCAGGTGAATATGAGGCTCTACCAGATAAATTGAAGAAAGAGGAATGGAAGCCTGATTACGGTCCGGCTGTATTTAACGCTAAGGCCGGTGCAACTGCGATTGGTGCTAGAGACTTTTTGATTGCCTATAATGTCAATCTGAATACAACCTCAAGTCGGAGGGCTAATTCTGTAGCCTTCGATGTGAGAGAGCAAGGGCGAATCAAAAGAAAAGGTAATCCAATCACCGGAGAAGTTGTCAAAGATGCCGAAGGCAATCCGGAGCGCATACCCGGTGCATGCAAAGCCGTTAAAGGTATCGGTTGGTTCATAGAAGAATATGGTGTAGCTCAGGTCTCTATGAACATTACAGATACAAAGGTATCACCCCTGCATAAGGTGTTTGAAGCCTGTAGAGAAAGTGCAAATAAAAGAGGGATGCGAGTTACAGGGTCTGAATTGGTAGGCTTGGTACCACTCAAAGTAATGCTGGATGCCGGAAGATATTTTCTCGAGCAGCAACAGCGATCTACCGGTGTAGCAGAAGAAGAAATTATCAAAATCGCGGTCAAGTCTATGGGACTTGATGAATTGACACCATTCGACCCCAAGAAGAAAATTATCGAATATCAGCTTAATGCTTTACGAGAAGCACCACTGGTCAAAATGGACTTAAGGTCGTTTGCCAATGAAACAGCATCTGAAAGTGTAGCACCCGGTGGAGGGTCGATTTCGGCATATGTTGGCGCCTTAGGTGCTGCACTTTCCGGGATGGTCGCCAATCTATCTTCTCATAAAAGAGGGTGGGATGATAGATGGGCTGAGTTTTCTGCATATGCTGAGAAAGCGCAGTCTGTCAAGGATACATTGCTCTATCTCGTCGACGAAGATACACAGGCCTTTAATGAAATACTCAATGCTTTTCGACTCCCAAAAGGCACTGATGAGGAAAAAGCCACGCGCAAAAAAGCCATTCAGGATGCTACAAAGTTTGCAATAGAGGTTCCACTTCAAGTCATGAGAGAAAGTATGAAAATTTTTGAATTGGCCGAAGATATGGTTATCAAAGGTAATCCCAATTCAGTGACTGACGCTGCCGTAGGTGCACTCTGCGCAAGAGCAGCTGTCTATGGCGCATATCTCAATGTCAAGATCAATACCGCCTCATATGATGATAAAGACTATGTCGATGAGGTCTTGTCAGAGTGCTCTGAAACATTGCAAAAAGCCATCGACGCTGAGTCAACTATCATGTCAATATGCCAGCAAAAAATGGAGTAAGGCACAACGGTAAAATGTCAAGAACGATGTTGTAGACCCGATATTGAGCGCCATTAGATATAAACTTAATTGCAAAAAGTAAGAATAACAGGAAATTCTATTATACAGACCGGGTTTTGATATGATACTTTTTTTAGCATTGCATCAGCGATGTGTAGTGGGTCACGAGCGCATGCGAGTGAGTCCGAAGGACCGAGCGAATAGCGAGCCCCGGAACGTAGCGACCCGATGACGACAGGAAGAGGGTGATGCCCAAAGCGAGAAAATCAAGATAAACAATTTAACTTTATCACCTGAGCCCTTGTCGTCTATTACATATTCTTCTCTATCCAGGCCTTTGCTTTTTCATGATCGTCTTGCATTCTGGAGGTCGAGCGGATGGGGGCATATAGGGTCATCTCGCAGGTGTCCAGGAGATAAGTGATGGTCTTTCTGGCTTCCTTATCCAGATCACTCTTCTCTATGACAGATGCAGCGATAGACTTGTTCACGTCAGCAGGGGAGATCTGCTCTTGATCTGCTATCCATCGATATAGTATTCGATTCAGCGTCAGGTAAAACGTATCAATGTCCCTATGAGTCTGTGCGGCTTGGTCGAGCTGATGTAGTGAGGCTTCCTTGAAAGCCAGAGGCTCGGACTGTGCTTTTTTTCTCTTTTGTGTCCAAAAGAAAACGAGTCCTACAAAGGCTAAAATCAATATCGAGCTTCCTATGAGGGCTCCGGTTTTTGGTTTTGACTTGTCATCTTCGGCTTTATCGTAGATTAATGGCTCGTCGTCCATACTCAAGTCTGATTCTCTACGTCTATCAGTCGGATCAGTGCCAGGCTTGATAATGAGAGATGCTTCTGCTTTAGCTACTTTATAATCCTTTTCGATCGGATCAAAGTAAATGAGATCACTTGATATATCGTATTCTCCTTCTTCTCTGGGTACCAGTACATATTCGAATACCTTCTCTGCTCTTAAGCCCGAAAGCCCCTCTCTGTACTCTTCTTTTGCTGTGGACACACCGAATAGATCGAATGATTCAGGCCATGCTATATCTGGTGGCTGTATGCGCTTGATGTCGCCGTATCCGGTAATACGCAGACGCGCTGTAAGAGAGGCATTGCTTCTGGGCAATGCAGGATCAAAATATAACTCTGATTCAAACTCACCCACACCTCCTGCGAAAGTCTCTGGAGCAGGTTGTGGTAGGGGTTGCACGACTATACTAAGCTCGTTACTGGCCTTCGTGTCATAGTCGTAATTTCGGCTGAAGAAAAACCAGCCATCTTGGTCATTTTTTTTCCTTTTTGCCAGCCTGAGCACGTAAGGCGATACCTCTATGATGCCTGATTTCTGCGGGAAGATCGCTATTTTGTCTACAATCTTGGTGTAATAGACTTTGCCATTGATGGTCTCTTCGTTTAGCCCTGTATTATACTGTCCAACTCTATGGACCGATGCTTCTTCAATTTCCGGGACTTGTATCATCTCAAAAGAGGCTAAATCAACCTGTGTGTAGATTTTACTTGTTATAGTGATCATCTGTCCGGGAAATGCTGTGTCTACACCAGTCTCCATCTGCACAAAGTACTCTTGGCCATCAGGTAATTGACTATTATCGGCAGCTTGGCGATTTGCCCCGCCATCGACGACGTCTATGCTGACAGTACGGCTTTTGATGACAGTTGATTTTGTGGTTATAGCACCTGCGTCTATCTTATATACTCCCGGCTCTGACGGTGCCATTAATTGGTATGACCAACTGCTTTCACTCGTGCGTTGACCATTTACTATGCTGATGCTATTGCTTCTCGAAGGGCCTGAAATTACTTTGAATGGTTTGAAATCAGGTGCGGTGAACCTGTCCACATCCACATTGCGTATGGAGTATTTTATCGTCATGACTTGATTGGCCTCGATTTTCCTATCGCTGATATCTACCATAAGCTCCTGAGCCCCTATCCCGGACGCCCAGAGTGCTAGCATGACAACACACAAATATTTAAGTCCTTTCATGTCTATTGTTTAGCTTTGGTCTACGTTGTTCACCTTCAGAAAGGTAGTGCTCAAAGTTTGGTTATAGGGCGTTTGGTTTTTGGCGTTGTGGGTTTCTCTTGTCGGGGTGTATTGAATGGTGTTCGAGGCACTGGCCGCTCTATAATGCCATCAGGATTTGGCATGACCCACACATCTATCGGGTCTGTGACCAATACATCGTCCTCTGTGTGTAAAAGTGCCGAATCTATGATAAGAAGTCCTTCTGACAGAGGCTCTAGACGGTACGTGTACTGAGCAGATTGACTCATCTCCCCGTTAATGATACTAATACTCGTACTATGGCTGGCACCACCTATTTGCCTGAACTGGCTAAACTCCGGACTCTGAAATTCGCCAACAATATTCTCTACCACAAATGTGACCTCAATCATATTGCCAAATAATACACTATCCTGCGATAGCTCCACCTTGAATGAGCCCTGGGACCACCCCATCACTGATATCATGCTCATTATAATTACTGTTATAGCCGCTTTCATATTTTTCATTTTTATTATCAATTTTTGTTATGCATCTCTTAGACAGAATGTGTCCTGCTTTGGATGAAATACATTCTGTCGCTTTGGGCATCACCCTCTTCCTGTCGTCATCGGGTCGCTACGTTACGCTACTCACTATTCGTTCGGTCCTGCGGACTGCCTCCCACAGGTCGGCATAGCTCCACATCGCTGATGCATTACCAGATATAACGACATTTTGAAACACACCCTCACGCTTTCTGCATTATTTTATTAAAATCTAAAGCACCTTCCATGTCAACACGACGACTCCCGGCATTTTACTATGCCTTTACCATCTCTCCTTAGAACGGTTTGGTCGTTCAAGTTGTTTTTGAATTTTTTGTTGAACCTTCTTTTCTTCTTCTTCCATGATCTTCAATAGTTGCTCCAGGGACTCTCTATCCTGCTCATTGCTATCTGATTGGCTTTCGTCCTTTTCTCCTTCGTCTTGTTGGTCATCTTCATTGTCTTCGGTATTACCAGATTGCTCTTCGTTGTTATTTCGATCATCATCGTTCTCCTGTTCTTGACTGTTTTCGTCTGGGTTTTCATCTTGATCCTGGTCCTCATCCTGAGATGATGAATCTTGCTGTTGTTCTTGTTGCTGTTGCTGGAGCAACATTTGCCTTGCTTTAAGAAGGTTATGTATAGCTTCTTTATCTTCGGGATTGAGCTTGATAGCAGATTTATAAGATTCTATGGCATCTTCTATCTGCTGACTATTCATTTGCGCATTCCCCATATTAAAATAGGATTTAGACTTGAGGTCTTTATTCTCACTTCCATCTATGGCTGACTTATAGCTATCTATAGCCTCTTCAAATCGCTCTTGACGAAACAGAGCATTCCCCTTATTGTATAAAAGGCGAGAATCCCGGTCCTCATTGTTTTTCCAAAGCTTACCTGCTTCTTCGTATTGTCCATTGTCATATAGCTGCTCCCCTTGTTTGAGCAATGAACGATTAGATTGTCCATGGAGTATGCCGGAGGAAGCAAGAAATACCATGGACAACAACCATCCTAACCCCTTAATCAGGACTACATTACTTATGCCGTATGTTGGTGAGCATCCATTCATGACTTAAATTTCTCGTTGTCTTATCGGCCAAAGCATGTACAGTATATAAAATAAAATACCGATTGCCAAAGGATACTGATATAATGGTTTATATGCAGTTATATTTTGTACAGCAACCACGCCTTTTTTGATTTTAGCAATAATGTCTTTCATCTCTTTACCGGCCTTTTCATCATCATTGAGATTAAAGTATCGACCACCTGCCGTATCGGCAACGCGTCTCAATGCTAACGGATTAAATTTGGAGAGGACAACATTCCCCTCCATATCTCTGATAAATCGCTCTTTGCCTAAGTGCATCTCTGGTACAGCCCCCCCTTCAAGCGTACCTACCCCGGCTGCTAATACATACACGCCCAAGTTTTTAGCTTTTTCAGCTGCTTTTAGGGTGTTGGGATCGTGGTCTTCACCATCACTAACGATGATAAGGAGTTTTCCCCTTTCTTTTTCCGGCTCAAACATATCTATAGCCAATTCAATTGCATCTCCAATGGAAGTGCCTTGATTGCTTATCTGAGATGGGTCAGCATTTCTAAGAAAGATATGTGCAAGTCTTATATCTGTACTTAAGGGCATTTGCCTGTATGCCGATCCGGCAAAAAATATCAATCCAACACGCTCGCCTTCGATAGCGGTTATAAAGTCCGTCAAAAATCGCACGGATTGTCTTAATCTGTCCGGTGGGACGTCCCTTACCATCATACTTTGGGAAATATCAAGTGCAATAATGATATCACTTCCTTCTTGCTCTACCTCTACCTCACCTCCGGGTATTCGAGGTCCCGCCAGAGCTAATACCAAAAACAAGCTGCCTAGAAGCAAAAACGAGAGTTTTAGGCGTCTTACCTGACTATATGTTTGTATGCCTAAGACCGCTTTGGCTTTTGCTGTAAATACTTGAGTCACCCCTCTCTCGAATCTGGTCAGCATCAAAAAGACGATAGTGCCAATTAATGCTACAAGCAAAAGCAACCAAAACCAATCTGCATTTTCGAATGAAAGCATCTATCCGAGTTTTTGAATGAATATGTTTCTAATCAATACATCAAGCAATAATAAACCGAAGCCTATGAGCAAAAATATGCTGTATTTGTCTAGCTTACTCTTGATCGTTAAGACTTCAATCTTGGTCTTTTCTAATTTGTCTATGGTATTGTATATATCAATCAATGACATGTTATCAGTCGCTCTAAAATAGCGGCCACCGGTCATTTCTGAGATTTCCTGCATGAGCGCTTCATCTATCTCCACTCTCGTATAGCCAAAAATGTATTGGCCATCTGCTCTTCGACTTACCGGCGATAGGGCTTCGCCCATAGATCCTACGCCTACACTGTATACTTTGATTCCTTTTTCTTTGGCGATAGTGGCGGCTGTCATGGGCTGGATGTACCCGGTATTATTGACACCATCTGTCAACAGTATGACAATTTTGCTGTCTGACGGGCCGTCTTTCAAGCGGTTAATGGCATTAGCCAGACCCATGCCTATGGCTGTTCCATCTTCGAGAAGTCCGCAGTCCATTTGATTTACTTGAGTGATAAGCATAGATTTATCAGTAGTCAATGGACTCAAAGTGTAGCTCTCTGCTGCAAATGCTATTAATGCTATATGATCATGCGGCCTATTTTCAATAAATGAAATAGCTACCGACTTACTGGCTTCAAGTCGATTGGGCTCGAAATCTTGAGCCAGCATACTGCTCGACAGATCTATGACCATCGCAATATCTATCCCATCTGCTTCTATCTTTTCTTCTGATAATGGCAACACAGGTTTGGCTATCGCTATGATGAAAAGCAACAAGGACAAATACTGGAATACTCGGCCATACTTGTAAAGCTGCACTCTCCATGTGTTGCTATGGCTGGGGAGCAGTAGTTTACTGCTGTATTGTATACCCCGTTTTTGCCTAAGCTTTCTAAAGTCTATGACAATAGCAATTGGAATGATCAACAAAAGCACAAGCAGCCAGGGATACTCCAGAGATAAATTGTGCCAATTCGTCATATTGTTGTCTAGGTTTTGTTTTGGGATGTCTTGTAGTATTTGTCATAGATTGCAGATATATAATCACCCAGCTGTGCAGTGATGCTGATCTGTCCATCAAGCAAACTGTCTTTACCCGCAAATTTAACCAAATCTGATTCACTGAGCAATCGCTGAATATCTGCAAGTTCATCATGAGTGAGCAATTTGCCCATATCGCTTATGGTTTCACTGGTAGACTTATTGATCAGAGCGATATCAAAGACCCGACCTAAAAATATCTTTAGAATCCTACTGGTCTCTGTGTGAAATGCTCTTGGCTGCATAGGGCTGTCCGTAAGTTCTTTTCTCAATGCACTTAATGCAGATTTCGCTTCCTCAAGTGGATCGATAACGACTTCGACCGGAGTTGGCTCTACTTCTATGGGGTCTTCTTTTTTACGTACAAATCGTCGGCCAAAATACCACAGCAGTGCTAAAATCAACAGAGCCAGGAAGATCCACCAGGCTGGATGGATTGGCTTTACCCGTTCTATGTCTTTGATGTCTATTAGGCTTTCCTCCTCTTCGATGTCAGTGACCACTTGCAAGGTCGCTATATTTGATACTGCTGTGTCTACAATATCGCGGTATCGATAGACCAACTCTAATGGCCCTATATTGATATTGCCCAGTTCAAATGGCATGATGATAAGTGACTTTTCTAGTCTGACTAAGGGTTTGGTTTCTACTGTATCCCATTTCGTAGATTCTATCACCTCTATGTCCAGACTATCATGCCATAAAAATAAATATTGGGGCATCTTGACATAAGCCTCCGGATCTTGACTACATCTTAAAAGTAAGGTAGTCTTACTACCTATGGCAATTTGAGAAGTATCGGATACAATCTTTAAATCAACTTGTGCACCAATAGTCTTCCAGAAAATGGCCAACAGGAAGACCAGAAATAGTTTAATTGCCACTTTATATCTATGACTTTGGCTAAATATGTTCATAAAACAGTCTTTTCAATTATCGTCTTTGTGCCCTTTGTTTGAAAAACCTTTGCAGTGTCAAAATATAATCACCACTCGTATCTATCTTGACTAGTGAGGCATTATTTTTTCTGAATAAATCACTCAAAGCTCTTTCTCTTTGCTCCTGGATAGACTTGAAACTGGCTCTCCATTCTGCATCTTTCATGTCTGCCATGACCACTTCCCCTGTCTCCGCATCTCTCCATTCAGCAATACCACTAACAGGGATCATTTGCTCTATGGGGTCTATACACCATAGGCCTATCAAGTCGTGTTTTTTTGCTGTAGACTTTATGAGCTTTTCACAATCATCAAACAAAAAGTCACTGATCAAAAAGCAAATTGCTTTTTTACGTATGACACCATTTAGCATTTGAAGTGCAGGGTTTATTCCTGTTTGTGTGCTTTCATATGATTGTTGACTAAGTAATGATCTTATGATTTTCAAACTTTGATTTCGACCTTTTTTTGGCGGGATAAACTCATCGACACCATTGCTAAACCTGATCAGACCTACTTTGTCACCATTAGCTTGCGCTGAAAATGCTATGACGGCAGCCATTTCTGTAATAAATTCCTTGCGCATTGCAGCCGAGCTGCCAATATTGGTACTGCCACTCTGGTCAACGACTAAGATTACAGTCAGTTCCCGTTCTTCTTCGAATATCTTAATATGTGGTTGACCGGTTCTAGCCGTCACATTCCAGTCTATAGATCGAATATCGTCACCGGGTACATACGCTCTTACTTCTGTGAAGCTCATTCCTTGTCCTTTGAATGCACTGTGGTAATCACCTGAGAACAATTGGTCTGTTTTTCTCTTGGTGCGCAGTTCTATCTTTTTTACTTTCTTCAGTATTGCTCTGGTATCCATAAACTTACTTCACTACGTGTTTGTATACGAAAGACTTACTGTTATAGTGTTTCTTGATAAGACTTTCCGGTAATTTGATAGTGAGCTGGCCAAATAAATCGTCCCTTGGCCGCACTAATAAAAGATCTTTACTACTGATGACCATCATATCAAAATCTTCAGGTCGGACAATTGACCATATCTCATTTGATATTTGTCTGGGCTTATTCCTCGACAAAAAGTCTTTCACAAAAGCCATGGCATCTGATTCCCAAACCTCAGCATTGATTAACCCCTCTGTTAGATCCAATGCCTTTCTACGGTTCAAATCCCAGTTCAATACATATGATGACTTACATGAGCGACTATTATCGAAAGCTTCAATATTATACACTCCACTGATATAACGCCTCGTCACATAGTAGGTACTAACATTGGAAAATCTCATTAAGCTACCTCTGGTTTCCGGTTGGTATTGAATAGATAAAGCTAAATTGCAACTCGTATCTCTAAAGAATGTAAATGAGGATGAATGTATGTCTATCTCTGGAATTTCCAGTAGATATTGAAAACCAACATTAGAGTTGTACACCCCCATTTTACCATAGACGGACTCTTTTACATTCTGCATGTCAAAATTAAAAACTTCATTAGAGATCTTATAATTCATCAGGTCTAATGTGACTTTCATAACTGCATTGTAAAATTCATTGACCAATGCTATATAAAACTCCTGTGTTTTTGGATTGGACTCTAATAGCCTTATCGTATGTATATTGCCATCACCATCTCTATAAGTACCGCTCAGCTCTTTTTTATGATCTGTATATATATTCCACTCCCCGGTTAGAGAAAATTTACTCTGGAATGTATAAAAAGTCGGCTTAAATGAAGGTGATTTCTCTTTGTTATTCTCCTTGTAAAATTCAACCGGCCAATCCCGCACTATAGCATCAGTATACCAGATACCCTGGAAAGTATCTCTCGTCAAAATACCTTTAAAATAGCCCGCTTCTTCACCATCAATCCACTCCGACAATACCAGCTCTTCTCCATCTAGACTCCCGATTAAGTTGATTGTATCTCTACTGCCATCGTATACATATTGGCCCTCGACCTCTTCATTCTTAAATGTTAGATTCATCCGAAAGGTTATATAATCGTACTTCACGCCGATATACGTCGTGGTGACTGGCGTTGCAGATGCATTGACTGTAGTAGAATAGCCAATATTTAAAATGATCAAAAACACAACTATAACGCCCATTTGAACAACACCACCCTTCTGATTATCTCTCAGCAAATAAGAAAAATGACCAATCAATTCAGGTCTATGCTCGGACCTGTCTACTTTTCGATCTCGGCCTGACAGCCTTACTTTGCCAGAGTCCTGGTTTATGCCGATAGAATCTAAAGAGGAATTTGCACCTTGATTAGAAGGTATCCTTTCTCTCTTGGGTAAAATAAAGCCATGATACGGTATTATGTTATGGTACTTCCACTGCATTGAGTACGCGGTCAATTATATGTTCTTGTGTTATTTCCTCAGCTTCTGCCTCGTAGGTCAGACCTATTCGATGTCTTAATACATCTTTGCAAATATTGCGCACATCTTCTGGTATCACATAGCCTCGCCTGTTCAGAAAAGCACTACCTTTGGCTGCAGTGGCCAGGTTGATACTGGCACGCGGAGAACCACCAAACTCTATCAATATTGACAGGTCTTCCATTCCATACTTTTCTGGATATCTCGTTGCAAATACGATATCAAGTATATATTGCTCTATTTTTTCATCCATATAGATTTTAGAAATCAGGTCTCTGGCTGACAACAGCTCTTCGATGGTTACTATCCCTTTTTCCTGCTGACCAAAATCTTTTTTCAAGTTACGTCGGATGATAATGCGTTCCTCTTCAATATCCGGGTAGTCCAGCTTGACCTTGAGCATGAATCTGTCCAATTGTGCTTCAGGTAGAGGGTATGTTCCCTCTTGCTCGATCGGGTTTTGAGTAGCTAATACCAGAAATGGCTCTTCAAGCTTAAATTGTTGATCACCGATGGTGACTTGCCTTTCTTGCATAGCCTCCAGCAGTGCCGATTGTACTTTAGCAGGTGCTCTATTGATTTCGTCTGCTAATACAAAGTTGGAAAATATCGGCCCCTTCTTTATTTCAAAATCCCGACTAGTAGGGTTATAGATCAACGTACCGATTACATCTGATGGCAATAGATCAGGCGTAAACTGAATCCTGCTAAATGGTGCATCTATGGCATTGGCCAGAGTCTTTATAGCCAGTGTCTTAGCCAGACCGGGCATGCCTTCCAGCAGTATATGCCCTTTTGTCAATAAGCCAATCAATAGCCGATCCATCATCGTTCTCTGACCCACAATTATATTTGCAAACGAGTCGTTTAGCCGCCTGACGATCTCAGAAGCTTCGAAAATCTCATTGTTTAATGCTTCAATTTCTTCTCCTGTCATTCTTCATTTAATCGTTTAGTGATATTCTCATTTTATCTATTCGTAAATTAGACGCACTCCATACTAACTGCTGATTTTACCATCTTATCACGAGCCTATGTCATACAATTTCAGTAAGTCGGTCTCTTCAAGCAGGTCAATTTCTTACCCTCTACTGAACCGAATGCTAAATTATAAATTATCATTAACTATTCCCATGTAGAGCATTGTTTTCATTGGACTTTCACATAAATACGAACGCGCACTCACGATTAAGGTTACATTTGAAATCATTCAAAAGCCTAGTGTTTTTTTTGGCGTGTCCCTTCGGGTCGGGCTATCCGCTTGTATTCACAGGTCTGCCATAGAGTGTCGCTACTGTTTTGAGTGGCTTCTACTTTAAAAGCTGTTCTAAAGTTTATTCTTAGATCAGGTTTTTGTTATAATTTAGGTCGACGCTGAGCCAGAGTCGGCTGTATTTTTTTATAATTTATTAGTTTACTCGTTATAGC